>JAGSHA010000168.1 GCA_023954795.1 Oceanospirillaceae bacterium
ACGATACCAAAATCACAGATCATACCCTGATCGTTGAGGCTTCCATCCAGCACCAACTGGACCAACCAGGACTCTCCCAGCAACCCCCTGTGAGGGTGCAGGTAGGAAAAATCGACATTGGTCAGGTTATCAACAAAGAGTTTCACACTATTTCCACGGCTAAATTTGCAGGAGGCTATAGTAGCCTAATCAAGTGTTAGTTTCATTCAGGTATAATGTAGGGCTTTTACCCGTCCTGATGACTATTGGATCACTATGCGCCTTGATAAATTCCTAGCTCAGAGTTCCGGCTTTTCCCGTAAAGATGTCCGCAAAATGATGCGGGCCGGCGAGATCACCCTCAACGGTGAAGAAGCTCGCGATCCATCCATCCATATCAGCGACGATGACATCATCTGTTTGGACGGTATGCCACTACAGGCACCCGGTGAACGCTACCTGATGGTGTTCAAACCAGAGGGCTGCGTGTGCTCTAATGATGACAGCACGCACCCAACAGTACTTAGTTTACTGGACGAGCCTCGCGCCGATGAGATGATTATCTGTGGGCGCCTGGATGTCGACACGACGGGACTGGTTTTAGTCACGACCGACGGTCAGTGGGCACACCGGATCACTTCACCCAAGCACAAAACCGGCAAAGTCTATCTGGTTGAAACGGCCGACCCTATTCCGCAAGATGCGGTGGAAAAATTCGAAACCGGACTGATGCTGCATAACGAACCCTTTCGCACCAAACCTGCCAAACTGGAAATCCTCAGCGACTTCGAAGCGCGTGTTGTACTCACCGAAGGACGCTATCATCAGGTGAAACGGATGTTTGCGGCGATCGGCAACAAAGTAGAAAGCCTGCACCGGGAGCAGATTGGCGAGATCTTACTGGATGATTTTTTGGAACTGGGCGAGTACCGCGACCTGACCGAAGAAGAGGTCAACAGCGTCTATGGCTAATATTGCTTTTGATCTGCTGACCCCTCATTTACAACGCGCCTCAGGCAAAACGGTATGGATTGCTGACGAAAACCTGCTGAATACGCGCCTGTCGGCCAACCCTGCGGTCACAGTGATCGTCAATCGCTTTGACCTTTTCACCGTACTTAAGCAGCAGGACTGGAACGCCCATTTCAGTGACTTCGATTTCAGCGAAATTGCCGACAACAGTGTCGACACACTGATCTACCGTGTGTCTAAAGAAAAGCCCGTCGTCCACCACGTGATCAATCAGGCCAGACGCGTGCTCAAGCCCGGCGGCCTGCTGCTCATCGCAGGGGACAAAGGCGAAGGTATCAAAACTTACATTGATAAAGCCAAAAAACTCTTTGCCGGGGCCTGCCAAGCGCAAAAAGCCAGCAAAGACACTTGGTTTGCAGAACTGACCTGCCCTGACGGAGTCAGCAGCACTTCACTGGACGATAAAAATTACGCCAGCTTACGTCCGGAAGCGCAGGATGAACACTTCGAATACTGGAGCAAACCAGGCGTCTACGGCTGGAACAAGATCGATAAAGGCAGTGCCTATCTGATTGAGCACCTGGACGCTTTTTTGATGACCATGCCAGAACCTCCTCAACAGGTACTCGATCTGGGCTGCGGTTATGGCTATCTGTCACTCAACGCCAGTCATCTGGATATCCCTATCACGGCGACCGACAATAACGCGGCGGCCATTGCGGCATGCGAACGTAACTTTGATCGCTATCCTATCAACGGCAAAGTGGTAACGGCCGATTGTGGCAAAGGGATTTCGGGTAAGTTTGATCTGATTCTATGCAACCCGCCTTTCCATGCAGGGTTCGACGTAGAAGGAGATCTAACTGATCGATTTTTGCAAGCCGCTCACGATCGCTTGAGTTACACCGGTGTGGCCTGCTTTGTCACTAATTTACATATTCCTCTGGAGCGCAAAGCCCGCCAGCTATTCCATCAGGTGGAGGTGATTGCATCCAACAGCAACTTTAAGCTGACCCGCCTGACCCACCGGATGTAACACTGTCTCGACATACTGGTTATCCCCGTGGATGGGGGTAGCCAGACTGATTCCACAGCACGCCACACACTGGATAGTAATAAAACAGCAGTCGACAAAACGCTTGTTTTAATTTACTGTATGTTTTTTGTGCAATCGCACAAGAACACATTCAGACATGGATCTAAGTGGAATGTTACAATGAGACAACTTCAGTGCCCCTGCAGCGATTGTGCATCCTATGCTCTGCTCAGAGTAAAACGCTCCTTCCTCACCAAAGTACGCTTTCCCAATAGCCGCCAGTATCGCTGCGGCGAATGTGCCAGTGTGCTGGTTGTTGATCAGCAAGGGAACACTCTACATACAAAAATTACTCATCCAAACTGACGAACACCCCCGACCAACCTCACCTATTTTTCGATTAAAAGGTGTCCAGCAGACGGCAATACGGTTACCCTTACGCCTTCGCTGAAGAGCTTCGTGCTCTATGCTGTAAGTGTTAACCAGATCAACCGCAGAGTCGTAAGTAAGATGCCTGAACTGCCATTCGAGTATATTCGTCAGTCCCTATATTTTTTCCGCAGCCACCTCCCGATGATCCTGCGAATCCAGCTGCCTTTTTTATTGCTAGTGAATTTTCTGGCGCTGTTTGTCGACGGTCCGATCGCGGACAAAGAAGCCGGCGTGAATCAAGGTGTGGCAGCACTGACCTTACTGAACATGACGTTACTGCCGGTCTACACTGCCGCGACAATTATGTATTTCAGTTCGGTGGTGAATGACCGCCCCATCAACGCGGGACAGGCCATTATGCTGGGAGTATCCCGATGGTGGGCACTGCTACTGGTGTTTATCTTTTCCGGCTTCGCTATCTTCAGCGGACTACTGTTTCTGATTATCCCCGGCCTGTTTATCATGATGCGTCTCGCCTTTGCGGACTATATCTGCGTAACTGAGCAAAAAGGTCCAGTTCAGGCGTTAAAAGAAAGCTGGGAGCGCACGCAGGACTGTTTCTGGATACTACTCAACGGACTGGCAATTCTGTTTGTTGTGATCAGCGGTACGGAAATGGCACTGGAGATGGTGCTGAGAAATGCCGATTCACTGGATGGTCCAATCCGGGCACTGATCAACATTGTATTTAGCGTTCTGAATACTGTGATCACCGTGTATGGTTTCCGCATTTACTGCATGCAGAAGGACAAGCTGAAGCCCGTTCAACCGCCACAGGCACCGGATGATTCACAATAAGCTCCAATATAATTGACTGAGCCTCGCACATGCGGGGCTTTTTTATGCCCGTGTTTATGTCTGTTCACAACCTGAAAACCAGATACCAATCCTGTTAAACAGGCAATAAAAAGCCCCGCAGAGGCGAGGCTTTTTAGCGTTTCAGGTCAGCTACTGCTTAGCTCACTGCGTCGTCTGCTTCCAGATCACGCATGGACAGCTTGATACGACCGCGCTGATCGACATCCAGGACTTTAACCTTAACGATATCTTCCAGTTTCACGTAATCAGATACTTTGTCGATACGCTTGTTCGCCACCTGAGAGATGTGAACCAAACCGTCTTTACCTGGCAGGATATTAACGAATGCACCGAAGTCTTCGATACGCACAACTTTACCTTCGTATACCTGACCCACTTCAGCTTCCGCAGTGATCGCTTTAACACGATCAATCGCTTCTTTCGCCTTCAGTTTGTTATCAGCGTAAATACGAACAGTACCGTCGTCGTCGATATCGATCATTGCGCCGGTTTCTTCGGTCAGGGCACGGATAGTCGCACCACCTTTACCGATCAGATCACGGATCTTCTCAGGGTTGATCTTCAGCTGAGTCATCGCAGGTGCATTGTCCGGCAGTTCAGGACGTGCGTAACCGATAACTTTAGCCATCTCACCCAGGATGTGCTTACGTGCGTGGTAAGCCTGCTCCAGAGCGATCTCCATGATCTCTTCGGTGATACCTGTGATCTTGATGTCCATCTGCAAAGCAGTCACACCAGACTCAGTACCTGCCACTTTAAAGTCCATGTCACCCAGGTGGTCTTCGTCACCCAGAATGTCGGTCAGGACAGCAAAGCGCTCATCTTCTTTCACCAGACCCATCGCGATACCCGCAACCGGTGCTTTCAGAGGCACACCCGCATCCATCATGGACAGGGAAGCACCACATACGGAAGCCATAGAGCTGGAACCGTTGGACTCAGTGATTTCAGATACGATACGGATGGTGTATGGGAAATCTTCCTGGGTTGGCAGGACTGCGGCAATACCGCGACGCGCCAGACGACCGTGACCAATTTCACGACGACCCGCACCCATCATACGACCACACTCACCGACAGAGTAAGGAGGGAAGTTGTAGTGCAGCATGAAGGCATCTTTGCGCTCGCCTTCGATCGCATCAATGATCTGCTGATCACGGCTGGTACCCAGAGTACAAGTCGCGATTGCCTGAGTTTCACCACGGGTGAACAGTGCAGAACCGTGCGTACCCTGCAGTACGTCGATATCAACATTGATGCCACGAACAGTCTTGCTGTCACGACCATCGATACGCGGCTCACCGTCCAGAATACGACCACGTACAGTGGTTTTTTCCAGAGAGCTGACAACACCTTCAACTTCTTTCGCAGAAGGCTGACCGTCTTCGCTACCCGCAATCTCTTCAACCGCTTGAACGCGCAGTGCTTTCAGCATGTCCTGACGTTTCAGCTTGTCAGCTACCTGATAGGCTTCTTCAACACCTGCGCCAATCAGAGCAGTTACCTGAGAGATCAGTGCTTCGTTTTTCGCAGCTGGCTCCCATTCCCATGCTGGCTTGCCTGCTTCTGCAACCAATTCGTTGATCGCGTCGACAGCAACCTGCATCTCCTGGTGTGCGAACAAAACAGCACCCAGCATTTCATCTTCGGTCAGCTCCTGCGCTTCAGATTCAACCATCAAGACTGCATCTTTGGTGCCCGCAACCACCATGTTCAGCTCAGAGCTTTCCAGAGTTTCGTAAGTTGGGTTCAGCAGGTAACCATCAGCTTCGGTAAAACCAACACGTGCACAACCGATAGGACCCTGGAAAGGGATACCGGAGATAGCCAGTGCAGCAGACGTACCGATCATCGCAGCGATATCAGGATCGTTTACTTTATCCGCAGACATGACAGTACAAACAACCTGTACTTCATTCATGTAGCCTTTAGGGAAAAGTGGACGAATTGGACGGTCAATCAGACGGGACGTCAGTGTTTCTTTTTCAGAAGGACGTGCTTCACGCTTGAAGAAACCACCAGGGATACGGCCTACAGCGTAGTACTTTTCCTGGTAGTGAACGGACAGCGGGAAAAAGTCCTGACCTTCACGGGCGCTTTTGGAACCGACAACAGTACACAGTACCTGTACGCCGCCCATAGTAACAACAACAGAACCGGTTGCCTGACGAGCAACGCGACCTGTTTCCAGAGTCACTTCATGCTGACCAAACTGGAAAGTCTTAGTAATTGCTTGCACGATCTCTAATCCTCAGTGCTTATCTATTTAAATACGTTCTACGCATCCGTTCAGATTAAGCCATCACCTGGGATCCATCATGCCGTCAAATGAGCCTGTACTCAGTTGTGCTCTTTGCTTTGCGACTGGAACGCTCCATGTCGAAAAACACAAATGAGTACGGGCCGGATGATTGGAACTTCCAAGATTCTGGCCATCCTCAGCGCGTCCGGTGCGCTGATAAAACTGGGGCCATACATTGTATGGCCCCAGAGAAACATCTTAGCGACGCAGACCCAGACGCTTGATCAGCTCAAGGTAACGATCAGCATCTTTACCTTTCAGGTAGTCCAGCAGTTTACGACGCTGGTTTACCATGCGGATCAGACCACGACGAGAGTGGTGGTCGTGTTTGTTTGCTTTGAAGTGACCCTGCAGGCCTTCGATGTTAGCAGACAGCAGAGCTACCTGAACTTCTGGGGAACCGGTGTCGCCTTCGCCGCGAGCATAATCTGCAACGATTGCTGCTTTATTTTCTGCACTTAGTGCCATGATGATTTCTCCAATCAATATGCAAACGACTCAGAGTCGTTCGATTAATAGACACGATGTACCGAGCATATTTCCAGTACAACGCCACAACTGCCAGTCCGCATACGCCAACCGGCAATGTTTTATTAAATAGTTACTGTGGATCCTGCTCTGATGCGATCAGCCGCTTGGGTCTTAACACCCCTTCAGCATCGATCTCTGCGATCCCTAAAAAACGGGATTTATCTTCAGTGAACAGCAGTACTTCCGGTGCAGATTCAGCCTCGGTCAGACGGATTCTCTGACCATGACTAATCCGCTCAGCCTGCTCTGAAGATAACGCCAATTCAGGCGCATTTTCCAGCGCGGTCCAAGGCGGTAATAATACCTGATCCATCCGGGCTTGTATGCTTTTTATCTCTTCCTCACCAGCACGTGGTTCGGCCAAAGACTCCAGCATATCCAGGGTCATCATCGCTTCGGATTTGTAAGGTCCCGCATCAAGCCGGTGCAGCATCTGTACATGGGCACCGCAGCCCAAAAGCAGCCCGAGATCTTCAACAATTGAGCGAATATAGGTGCCCTTAGAGCAACGAATATCCAGATCAACCTCATCGCCACGAAAACCGGTCAAGCGGATCTCATGGATCGTCACCTTACGTGACTTCACCTCGACTTTGATACCCTGACGCGCCAGCTTATACAGTGGTTGACCGTTAAACTTCAGCGCCGAAAACATCGAAGGAACCTGCTCGATCTCACCGGTGAAATTCGCTTCAATCAGAGCTTGAATACGGGCCTCTGTCACATCATCACCCACTGGCGCTTCGGCGATAACCTCGCCGTCCGCATCACTGGAATCGGTACGAATACCGAGCTTAGCCGTGGTGATGTAACGTTTATCAGAATCCAGCAGATAGTGGGAAAACTTGGTC
>JAGSHA010000320.1 GCA_023954795.1 Oceanospirillaceae bacterium
ATTATATTGATGCAGCTTATCGGTTAACTTGTGTACCGCAGCTTCTGCACCCTGCTTAGAGGTGTTGGTCAGTAGTATCACAAACTCATCGCCACCGAATCGGGCAACCAGATCAGAATGACGAAAGTTATCCTGAATATGTTCTGCGAACACTTTGAGTGCGTGATCACCTTCGGCATGGCCAAAGGTGTCGTTGATCTCCTTGAACTTGTCGAGGTCCAAAAATACCAGTGATGTGGGAAGGTGTTGCCGTGCGCAGAAATGCAGGCCGTATTGGGCGAGAGACAAAAAGCCCCGTCGATTGGATAGGCCGGTTAGTTCATCAAGCGTAGCCAGCTGGACCGCTGCCAGTTCTTGCTCGGCCATTGACGCGAGGTCGGCCAGAGTTTCGAGGTCTTCTTGGCAGAGTTCTCTTGGACGCTGGTCGATAATGCAGAGCGTCCCGAGTTGTTGGCCGTTATAGGCTTTCAGCGGGCAACCTGCGTAGAAACGGATGCGCGGATCACCTGTAACCAAGGGATTATCACAGAACCGTATATCTTCAAGGGCGTCGGAAATCACAAACGTCCCATTTCCTAAAATGGCGTGACCACAGAATGAAATATCGCGGTTTGTTTCTTGTGCATCGAGCCCCATGCAGGACTTAAACCACTGTCGGTTTTCATCAACAATGCTGACGAGTGCAATGGGCACATCGAAGATTCGTTTAGCCATGCGGGTGAGCCGATCAAAACGCTCCTCTGGGGGCGTATCAAGAACCCCTAGCGAACGCAGGGTGTCCATACGGCATGATTCATCTTCCGGAAATTCAGGCTTATTCAACACGGCCTCCTGTCGAGCTGACGGATGATGCAGAGAGCGACATCAACACTCAGGTAACTATAGACAAAAAACGATGTTTTTCGCTAATTGGGATCCATGTACAGGTTGTATGAAGGGGAAATAAAAAAGGGACCAACAGGTCCCTTTTTTGATGAAAGCAAGATTGAGCTTACTTCGTTAGCTCGTAAGACAGGCCATCGGTCTTAGCGGCTGCCGTTTGCTCATTTTCGTTTTCGCATTTGTCTGGGTCATCGCCGCATACCGGGCAGGTGTAGTCTTTCTCGCCCAGGGCTTTACCCACACCACCGCAAGAGCCTTTGATTGGCTTGCGTCCCATCAGTACTCCGACGGATGCACCAATGACAACAACTAACAAAACAACAAACGCAAGAAATACGGTTTCCAAGGGCAATCTCCTCGAAGTGGAATAGCGTCGCGAATGTTGTGCTTATGGCACCAGTATTTTCACGCGCAGCAGATTAAAGATCGTTTAGCTCTGAAGCCAATATAGGCTGAATTGTGAGCAAGTTTATCACTTTACAGCCGCTTCGTGGGGGCTAAGTCTACCGTTACCCTCAGAACTTTTAAAGTGTATGTATTATCCATTTTAATCCATGAGAGCATTGGGGGTGAACGATTAAAAATGTTTAATGTTGGTGGCTCCGGGGAACGGTACGTAACTTGCTATAAAAAAAGGAGTTATCGGGTTGTCGGGGGATTCTGCGCTTTTTTGCGCAGGCTATTGCCGGTTCTGGTCTTTCGAACGCGCACATGCGGAAGGCGCTTGCCGTGGGCATTGCCGGGTGACCCCAACGCAAACATTTCGAAGGAATGGGCATGGACTGCATATGAACATCTCACTCTCTACCATTTTGCCGGGTATTACACCGGGACAGATTCACTCTCACTCTGCAACCAGCCGTGAAGTTCAGGAGCTGAAAGACGAAGGGTTGGTGGGTGAAAATACCACTGCCCTGAATGTGATGTCTGTGGACACCATGGATAGATTCCGCGTGACTCAATGGAGCGAGGAGATCAACAGCCAGTGGTGGGGGCTGACAGGGGAAGGTGACCTGGGTAAACAAGCTGCGGGTTATCTGGAGCAGATGACTGAGGAGCGGCGTCAGATCGCTACTGATTATCTGGATGATTTCTTTAGTCTGTCGAATACGCTGGCTGAACAGCTACAGGATGACTATCCCACGTCGGCCGATCTGGATCAGCTGCTGGATAATGTGGCCGCCGGGCGCAAACCCAGTGAAAATGCCGATGGCAGTGTGTTACCCAAGGCTGACATCGTAGAAGCCTTCTGGGCTGATAATCAGGCCGAGATCGAAACGTTGCAGCAACACTATCAAGATCTGAAGGATTTCCCAGAGCATCTATCATCTTGGCTGGATGACAATAATGTTGAGCGTCCGCTGGCGCTGGATCAGGCTGTTGAGAAGCATCGCTACAGTGGCTTGAACGGCAAGTATGAGGGTGCAGACGGTTTGCTGGATAGCGCGACCTATCAGCTAAATGCCGCGGGTGACGGCCGCCAGATCGATGGGATCGGTAAGCTGGGTATCATGATGGATACCATGGATATGCCGATGACCGACCGCTATGACCTCAACGCGTCCGAAGCGATGATGCAACATAGCATCGAGATCGGGTTGCGCATGGGGGATGCGCGTACGTTGAAGCATGCGGTTGCCAGTGAAATTATGCACAGCGAACGTAAAGCGGCGCTTGTCGATTATCAACAGGCGTTCCAACCGTTGGCCTCGGCGTTTTATCAACAGCTGGGAGAGCTGGAGCCGCGCTTCAGCCTGCAGGACATGCTCGATAATATCGCTCAGGGTAATGACCAGTCTCAGCTGGACACGGGTGGACAGCATCCGCAGACAGAGCAGATACAGCAGTTTGCTGATCAGCACGCTGACCTGCTGACGCAATTAAATGAAAAGCAGCAGGCCATGGACGAGTTGCCGCGTACTCGATTGGAGTGGCAGGCCGATCCTGAAAATAACCGCCTCGCCCAGCAAGTGGTGTATCAGGAGTACGGTCTGGAGCCTTGGGAGTTCGGGAGTAACAGCCGTGCAGCCCGTCCGGGGCAATGGGTGGGTCTGGATAGTTTTGAAGCCGCAGGCGCCGTCACACGGGAGCAGATGCTGGAGGCTGCGCGCGAACGGGCCAATCATTTGCAGGACTTGGTGTGGGAAACGGCAGGCTTTGGGTCAGGGCAATCGCTCGATCTGAGTCGGCTGGTCGACAATTTCCGCAGTGGCCAGCCACTGGGCATGACGGAGAACGGCTCGCTGCACCCCAACTCTGTGGCAATTGATGAGATGTTCAACGCCAATGAAGAGGATTTTATCGCCTATATTGATTCCCTCTGGATGTCGGGCCAGCAGGAAAATCTCAGCATGGTGGATTATCGCAACTGGATGACGGAAGACAACCGGGCCGATTTCGCCGGGGAGCTGCTCGATCTCATCCAGCAGAGCCGGACGGCGATTAACTTTGATACGTTGAGCGAGCCGTCTGAGTCGTTACTGGCCGTGAACACAGATAACCCCCGCGATCGGGTGTGATCCGATGGTGCGGGTTTCAGTTGCTATTCAGTTCGCCCTGCTTACTCTGTGGCTATCAAGTGAGGAGGGGACGTGATGAAACTGGCAACAAAAACACTGTGTCTAGTGTTAGGTGCTTGGATACTGACCGCGTGCAGTCTGCACCCGTTGGGTATTGATGACGACGAGTGGGCCAGCATGAGTCAGACCGATCAGCTCCGGGCCTATGAAAAACAAGCTGAACTGGACAAGGTGCGGGCCGAGGCGCAGGCGCGGGAACGGCAAGCGCAGGCTGAAGCGGAAGCACGTAAATACGAAGCGATGGCTGCGATGCGCCGGAACGCGCAATACGGCGATATTGTGCAGTGTGTATTAGATCCGCTGGATGTGCGTTTCGGCGGCGATTGGAAGGTGAGTAAGCCCCAGGTATTTGATCTGGTGCGTGGTGAAGAACGAGATCTGCGTTTGCAGGATCAAAAGGAGCGTTACAGCACGACCGCACTGGTCAGTTTTGCTGAATCCGGCTTAGAAGTAGCGTTATGCCGCGACGGCTATTATGCCAATCGTCGCGATGGATGTACCCGTTTGCTGGGCACCAGTCGTGATTTTCACCGTGGTGTCCGTCAGACATTTAGCATTGACCGATTTATGCAGGGCACATTGCGCTGTGATCTGAAGCCGATAGGGCGTCAGCGGTACTGAATCAGGTTAGCCGGTCTTTACCCCTGGGGGAGTAAAGACCGGGAGATCCGTTGGGAACGGTGAGCGGATCAGGTGCGGCAGTGCTTGCCACCTTTGCCTTCACCGTCGTGACCACCGAAGCGGTGTTTGCCATGCTTCGCCCATTTCTCTTCCATTTTCTCTTTCATGGCGG
>JAGSHA010000268.1 GCA_023954795.1 Oceanospirillaceae bacterium
CTGCCCGGCTGGCAGTGACAACCAGCGTTTGCATCACTTCATCGGCGGCAACCACCGGAACCGGCAGGCTCCCCATCATTGCCAGTGACAATGCGGTGATCAACGGCTTTCTACGAACAACTACGCCAGCATTTTCAACAGATTTTTCTGCTGTTTGTTCCATGCTAGCCGAACACATACCCGGCACCTGATTTTGCATAACATCCACCCAGACAACGATTTGAAATCGGGGCGCATGATAAAGAGCCTTAATTCATAAAAAAATGTGGCAGATTGTCGCAACAGGAAATAGGCCCTGAAAAATTCAGTAAATTAATAGTTATTTTGAGTAAAACTCAAACGCCTACTAATGCTACCTTCCTTGTTATAAAAATCGTTTAAATCATATTTAAAATCACAAAGAAACACTTAACCAATTGTTTTAAAAAGACTTAAACAACCAACCACTCATTATAACCACAGAATAAATTTTTCATAAAAAAACCCAGCAAGCGCTGGGTTTCCGATATTTCATTTAAATCAATGTTTATAACAATTAATCATCCATTCCCACATACTGGGCGTAAACATCAGGCGCCAAATTCTCAAACTTGGTGAATTTACCAATAAATGCCAGACGACTGGTACCGATTGGACCGTTACGCTGTTTACCGATAATAATTTCTGCCACACCTTTGTCCGGTGAGTCTTCGTTGTAGACCTCATCACGGTAGATAAACATGATGACATCGGCATCCTGCTCGATGGCGCCCGATTCACGCAAGTCAGAGTTAACCGGACGTTTGTTTGGCCGCTGCTCAAGGGAGCGGTTCAGCTGTGACAGCGCAACCACCGGACATTCCAGCTCTTTCGCCAGTGCCTTCAGGGAGCGGGAGATCTCAGAGATTTCAGCGGTACGGCCTTCGGTGTTGCCCGTCTTAATCTGCATCAACTGCAGGTAATCGACCATTATCAGCGCCAGGTCACCGTGTTCACGCACAATACGACGCGCGCGCGCGCGCATTTCGTTGGGGCTGATGCCCGCTGTATCATCGATAAACAGCGGCTTATCACGCATGATGTTAACGGCGGTGGTTAGTTTCGGCCAATCATCATCTTCCAGCTTACCGGTACGAATACGGGTTTGGTCAATCCGCCCTAGGGAAGACAACATACGTGTGACCAGCTGATCTGCAGGCATCTCAAGACTGAATACCAGCACCGGCCGGTTGGAGGCCATCAACGCATTTTCGACCAGGTTCATGGCGAACGTGGTTTTACCCATCGAAGGACGGGCGGCAACAATGATCAGATCCGACGGCTGCATGCCCGCCGTTTTCTTATCAAGATCGTCAAAGCCGGTTGTGACACCGGTCATATCACTGTCGTTGTTAAATAGGTAATCGATTCGATCCACCGCTTTCTTCAGCAGTGGATTAATATCTTCCGGGCCACCCTGATTGGGGCGGTCCTCGGCAATCTGGAAGATCTTCTGTTCAGCTTCGTTGAGAATCTCTTCTGAGGCGCGTCCTTCCGGCGTAAAGGCAGACTCAGCGATCTCATTAGCGGCCGTGATCATCTGACGGAGCAACGCACGGTCACGGACGATCTCGGAATAGGCGCGGATGTTGGAAGCACTTGGCGTGTTACGTGCCAGATCTACGAGGTATTCCAGACCACCTGCGTTATCCAGCTCACCAACACGATCCAGTTCTTCCGACAACGTCACGACATCCAATGGCTGGGCATTGTTCACCAGCTTGGTCATCGTGCGGAAAATAAGACGGTGATCGTGACGGTAGAAGTTTTCCTCAGACACAGTTTCAGACACTGTATCCCAGGCGTTGTTATCCAACATCAAACCGCCGAGTACTGATTGTTCGGCTTCGATCGAGTGTGGGGGTACTTTAATATTTGCCAGTTCATCCTGGCTCAGTTCAGAGTATTCCATAGGGACTCGGTGTGGATAACTTAGTTGGAATAGAACCCATCAGCTAACAAAGACTGACAGTTGTGGACTCACATAGCCCATTCGATACATTTTACGGACTCTTCAGAAACAAAAAAAGCACCGCTGGGTTTCCCCAAGCGGTGCTTTTTCAGTAGAAGCTTAACGGCAATTATTCAGCGACAACAGTCAGCTTAACAATTGCAGTTACTTCTGGGTGCAGCTGAACAGCTACATCGAACTCACCAGTGTGACGCAGTGCGCCTTCTGGCAGACGAACTTCGCTCTTCTCAACTTCTGCACCAGCAGCAGTGATAGCATCAGCGATGTCTTTAGTACCGATAGAGCCGAACAGTTTACCTTCGTCGCCCGCTTTGGAAACGATAGTAATTTCTTTTTCGTTCAGTTCTTCTGCACGTGCAGTCGCAGCGTTCAGTGCAGCAGCAGCGGCAGCTTCCAGCTCAGCGCGACGTTCTTCGAACTTCGCAACGTTAGCTTCGGTAGCAGCAACAGCTTTGCCCTGAGGCATCAGGTAGTTACGACCGTAACCACCTTTTACAGTAACCTTGTCACCCAGGTTACCCAGCTTACCAATCTTTTCGAGCAGGATTACTTCCATCTCGGAAACCTCTTAAATCAGTTCTCTGCCAATATGTGGCAGTTTATTTCACAGCTTACTTGTGGCCGTCAGTGTATGGCAGCAGGGCGATGAAACGCGCGCGCTTGATCGCAGTAGCCAGCTGACGCTGGTAGCGAGCTTTTGTGCCAGTGATGCGGCTAGGTACGATTTTACCAGTTTCGGTAACGTAGCCTTTCAGAGTGTCCAGATCTTTGTAATCGATCTCCTGAACACCTTCAGCTGTGAAACGGCAGAACTTACGACGACGGAAAAAACGAGCCATTTTGGTCTCTCCTAAAGAATTATATCAGCTGATTACTCAGCAGAAGCTTCTTCTGTTTTAGCTTCAGCTGGTGCTTCCGGTTTAGCTTCCGGTTTAGCTTCCGGACGATCATCGCGACGAGGCTTACGCTCTTCACGAGATTCTGCAGCTTTGATTGGAGACACATCAGTGACCGCTTCTTTACGACGAATAACCATGCTACGCAGCACTGCATCGTTGTAACGGAACAAGTTTTCCAACTCGTCCAGCGCTTCTTGGCCACACTCAATGTTCATCAGAACATAGTGAGCTTTGTGAGCGTTGTTGATTGGGTAAGCCAGGTGACGGCGACCCCAGTCTTCCAGGCGGTGAATCTGACCGTCAGCGCCGGTGATAACACCAGTGTAACGCTCAACCATTGCCGGAACCTGTTCGCTCTGGTTCGGATGAACCAGGAATACGATTTCGTAATGACGCATTGCAGCTCCTTACGGGTTAATAGCCTTCGGGTGATTGCCAATATGGCTCCGAAAGCAAGGAGGTTAATTTTTAAGGACGCGGCATTATACGCTCGTGCGTTCAGGACTACAACCAATACCAAGAGACGAAAGCCTGAATTTAGCCGTTCAGTAGCAATCACTGCTGATCAGCGGGCTCAAGTGATAGCGGTGCATTCGGTAGTGATGCATACGGTAGTGTATGAGTTCCAGATGATAATCAGCCAGACAGCGGATACGGGCTTCACGCCGCCCTTCACGCCAAGCTTTGTTAAACTCGGCTTTCAACTCTTGCGGACAAACGTTGTAGTGATACTCAACCCTCAAACCCACTTTGTAGGCATTTTCAGGCGTGCAGTATTCCTCTAATCCCGCTTCTCGCCCACGCAAGTATTCTTCGACCTGCACCTGTGTCGACACCCCGTGCTTAATACACGCCGCTTCATGGTCAAATCGACGCTCGGCTTTATGCCCGTTACTGCCGTCCTGCAGGCCAATCGCATACCAATCGCCCTCCAGGCAGCTCTCTTTGCTCAAAGACGCACAGCCGATCACCCCCAAACTGAGCAATAACACCAACACTAACCGCCACATATCAGCACCTCCTCCGAAAGAGGTTGGGGCTGCCTGCCTTGAACTGCCCCGATTCGAGCAGAGAAAGAACCCGTCCTTGCTCAGAACCTGCTCTGAAAATATAGATTCCTGATCTCTATATCTGACTACGACAACACAATACAGGTTCAAAAACGCAAAACGGGTCGCCAGTTTCCTGACGACCCGTTTTAGTTGCTTAAAAAGTGATTAAGTCACTGATCCAGCATTTATTCGACTTCGACAATCTCGTAGCTGTGGGTGATGTTCACACCACCTTTTTCCAGCATCAGAGAAGCTGAGCAGTATTCCTCGGCGGACAACTTCACCGCACGCTCAACATGCTTTTCTTTGAGGTTACGACCCGTCACCACAAACTTCACATGAATATCAGTGAATACCGCTGGTACGCCATCGGAGCGTTTCGCGTCAATCTCTGCGACACAGTCCACCACGTCCTGGCGAGTTTTCTTCAAGATACCCACCACGTCGTAGCTGGTGCAACCACCCAAACCCAACAACATCAATTCCATCGGGCGCGGGCCTTGTTTCAGCTCGCCGTCAATGGTCACATCAAAACCGGAACCGGTTGTGCCCTGAAAACGCACATCCCCATCCCATTTAACTTTTGCACTCATATCCACGTTGATCGTCTCCAGCAAGAACCGACCTGTCTTCGCAGGCCTGACTTCGTATTATTAGCTTATTCGAACAGCTCTTTTAACTTCGCACCCGGATCTTCGGCACGCATAAACGCTTCGCCAACTAAGAAGCTGTGTACGTCATGCTCACGCATAATGGCCACATCATCACGGGTATGAATGCCACTCTCCGTCACCACAATCGTGCCTTCCGGAATACGATCCAGCAGCTCGAAGGTGTGATCCAGTGACAAGTTAAACGTATGTAGGTCACGGTTATTGATACCGACCAGACGGTTGCCCAGCGGCAACGCGCGGGTCAGCTCATCACCGTTGTGCACTTCCACCAGCACATCCATACCCAGCTCATGAGCCAACGTATTC
>JAGSHA010000503.1 GCA_023954795.1 Oceanospirillaceae bacterium
ATCCCTTACTCTTGGCCACTCAAAGGGGATATTCGGCAGATGGTAAACAGCTGGGTGCGAACAAAGATCACCAAGGCGTTAGATCGATGATCTTTGATCACAATGGAGGGAAGCACGCTTCGTGTTGACCAATCGTTTTCTGACACTACAAACCGTCATCGGAAGATGCAGACGTGCGCATCAATTTACCCGCATCGCATCGATATGCCAGCAGATTCGACCAAACACAGTCAGGTCGCCGCTACTGATCAATTCAAGGGGTGATTGACCGTTGTAATAAGGATCATCATGCGGGCGCGCCATGTACCCATAGATATCGTCAGGGTCCTCAAAAACGGTGTCGAGGTCTGAGTGAATATTGAGTACAAACGTGACACGCTCACACTGTTCGTCACTGAGCACCTCGGGGAAAGGCAGGTCAGGATCAAGCTTCAAAATGGCCAGCGCCTGATTGGGCGTGCACTGCCATTGTGCCAATATATGTAACGCGTTGGTTAGGCCAGTACTCATAGACGTATCCCCCACTTCCAGACTTTAGGGTGCCCCGCAGATACATAACTGATCAACCGGACATTTCAATCATAATTTCAATCATAGTTGGCTGCGTTCATTTTTGGTAACTCACAGGCCCTCGACCGCTGCCGCACATTTCTTCCTCAACATGTCCCGCAACATCAGAATAGCAGGCGTCACTTGCTTTCGGCTTGGGCAAATCAACCAGACGCTTAACGGCTCTGATTGATAGTCGGAGAACAACCTCACAATATTGCCCGCACGCAGATCGGTACTCAGATCCAGTATCGATTTAAAACCGATACCTTTCCCCGCCATCGCCCAGCGCCTGACGATATCGGCATCGTTACTCTCTCGGTCACCGTGCACCCGAATACGGTGATTCTCCCCCTCTTTGACAAACTCCCACGTGTCATACGCACGATTCCCCAACAGGTAACGTAAGCAATTATGCTGGCGCAGATCTTCCGGGTGCGTTGGCGTTCCACACCGGGCCAGATAATCAGGGGACGCAAATGCAACACGCGCCACCGTGGCAACCTGAAACGCCACCATACTGGAATCTTCTGGTTCGCCATAACGTAGCGCCACATCCACCCTATCGAGATAAAAATCCGACAGCATATCTCCAACACTGAGGTGCATCGACAGATCAGGATGGAGTTCCATCGCCTCATCCAGCCACGGCAGCACGATATTACGCCCCAAGTCAGACGACACTGATAGTCGTATCTCTCCGGCGATCTTTCCCCGCATCGCATCCAGTGACGCCTTCCCCTCTTCAAGGGATGCAAGTGATTTTCGGCAATGCAGTAGAAACCGCTCCCCTTCTGCGGTGATACGCAGTTGTCGGGTCGAACGAATAAACAACTGTGTATCGAGCTGCTTTTCCAATCGTTTGAGCGCGGCACTGGCCGCAGCAGGTGTTATACCAAGCTGTTCGGCTGACGCCGTAATGCTGCCGGTATCCGCAGTTCTGACAAAAAGTGCTAAATCAGCCGTATTCATTATCAAATATTTTTTGAAACTAATTAATCGATTACCCTGTTTTTAGAATATACAGATTCCCCCACAATGTCTTCACTCACTTAACGGAGACATCTCATGAAAGCAATTGGTTACCTGAAATCACTGGACATCAGCCATCAGGATTCGCTGATCGATATCGACCTGCCAACACCGACACCCACCGGCCGCGATCTGCTCATTAAGGTTAACGCTATCTCGGTTAACCCCGTGGACACCAAGGTCCGTATTCGCGCACAGCC
>JAGSHA010000197.1 GCA_023954795.1 Oceanospirillaceae bacterium
CACCGCATCGTAACTGCACAATTCCAGCTTCTGTCCCCGTGCGTCCAACAATCCGGCAACCCCTGCCTCCAACTGCTGCGCTTCTAACGCCAGCTGTGGAAAGTGCAGGTAGAGCCAGAGGGACTCACGTTCGGTGGCTAGACGGTTCATCGGCTTTTAAGTGGATGTGCCAACCAGAGTCAGGCGCGTTGGCCCGGCATCAGGTTCAGCAGTTTGAGAGACCACCGGAGAGACCGGAATCAGACGCGGCGGTAATGGCCAGCCTCCACGTCGTTTCAGAGCACTCACCGTGACACCTTCAGGGTGAGGCTCCAGCAACAAACGACAAGGCGCAGCAGAGTGTTGTGACTGACAACGGCTATGGCGAAACAGGAATCCCCGACAATCCCCCTCAACCGCCGCCACCTGTAAACGCCGGATCGCTTTCTCTTGCCCGGCGGGTAACCACCCCAAAACCGCACTGCAACAACCACTTTTTAAGCTTTGCTCCAGACACCAGAGTCGATCACGACGGCTATTGCTCCGTACAACCTGCACCCGATCCAGATTCACCCCGGCATCCAGCAAAGCTGGCGCGTAAGGAATATGCGGCGGATCCACCCACAACACCCAACGTTCCTGCTGGGACAGCTCAGCCAGCAGCGGCAACAGCACACCCAGTTCACCGCTGCCCTCGTCACTGTAGAGCAACTCCACCAGCTGTGATGCCTGCCAGCCCTGGCCGGGCAACAGGGCATCCAACTGTGGAAAGCCACTGCTCAAACATCGGTGACGCGGCTGTTCGGCGGCCTGTCGCCCGCGCCAAACATCGCCTTTGTGAAGCAGTTTATGCAATGAACCGGATTCTGTAGCCATAGGAAAACACAACACTACTGTATTTATATACAGTATATTATGACGTAAAAATCCCGTGTGGCAATACTCGAATATAGCGGGAAACGTTCTCAGGAATGATAAAAGGGAGAATCAGAGGGCGGCATCACTGGGGATGATGACTATGTGCATCGGGAAGAATAATCGTCATCATCGGTGATGAGTCTGCCGGTCGGCTAAAAACCGACCTTACAAAGGGTTCGGACTTACTACAACGCGCTTGTAGGGCAGCCTTCAGGCTGCCGGCAGGCTAAAAGCCTGCCCTACAACATGACTATAAGATCAATCCCGCCAGATGACGCTAGCCATACGACCGGTCACGCCATCACGTCGGTAGGAGTAGAACAGATCAGAATCGGTATAAGTGCAGTGTTCCCCACCGCTGATAGCCGCCACACCGGCAGCACTCAACCGTAAACGGGCCAGCTGATAGATATCTGCCAGCCACTTATCTTCAGCCTCTTTACCCGCTACCGGCAGAAAAGCCTGTTCGGAAGCCGGTAGCAGATCACAGAACTGTGTACGGACTTCACCACCCACCTCAAACGCCTGCGGACCGATCGCCGGACCCAACCAGCACATCACCTGTGCAGGATCGTCAAAACAGTTCAGGGTCGCTTCCAATACACCATCCGCCAGCCCGCGCCAGCCTGCGTGTGCGACAGCGACCTTCCGCCCCTTTTGATCCGCAAAGAAGACCGGCAAACAATCGGCGGTCATCACAATACATGCCTGTCCGGGTTGATCACTCCAACAGGCATCAGCTTCAGGCACACTGCCGTCGGCACAAGCTTCCACCACATTGATGCCATGCACTTGCTGCAACCATTGTGGCGGCAGCTTCAAGCCCAGCTCACGCATCAGCTGACTTCGATTGGCAGCAACCGCGGCCGGATCATCGTCGACATGATCACCCAGATTCAAACCCGCATAAGGCATGATACTGACACCGCCTAAGCGGGTTGTTGTCAGTGCATGAACATTTGTCGGGGCAGCCCAGTCAGCGATGATCCGTTGCATGTTGAATACTCTCTTCTTATTGCGCGATCTTAGAAATCGTTATCCTGGGCAACCGCATCCTGCTTCAGTGCTTCCAGCAACTGCTGGATATCATCGGGCAGATCCACTTCCCAAGACATCAGCTCACCGGTTTTCGGATGCCAGAGTTCCAACTTCTTCGCATGCAGTGCCTGACGCTTAAAGCCACGCAGTAACTGTTGCAGTTCTTCCGTGGTGCCTTTCGGCAGACGGAAACGACCGCCGTATAGCGGATCACCAATCAGCGGATAGTTAATGTAAGACATATGCACACGAATCTGGTGGGTACGGCCCGTTTCCAGCTTCAGGCGAATATGCGTATGGGCGCTGAATTTTTCCAGTATTCGATAATGGGTTTGTGCTTCTTTACCCAATCCCACCACGGCCATTTTCTGGCGGTGCTTGGAGTGACGGGCCATCGGCTCGTCCACCGTACCACCACCTGTCATCACACGGTTTACCACCGCTTCATATTCACGGCCCATGGTGCGTTCCTGCAACTGAACCACCAGCTCAGTTTGCGCCTGAATCGTTTTCGCGACCACCATCAAACCGGTGGTATCCATATCAAGGCGGTGCACAATCCCTGCACGCGGCACCTGATTGATATCGGGAAAGTGGTGCAACAACGCATTCAGCAAGGTGCCATCAGAATGACCCGGAGCCGGATGTACCACCAGCCCAGCCGGTTTGTTAATCACCATAATATCGTCATCTTCATAGACGATATCCAACGGGATGTCCTGCGGCTGATGGGCTTCGATCACCTCGAGCTGCGCATCAAGCTGCACCGATTCGCCACCCATCAACTTATCCCGTGGACGTTTTGCCTGACCATCTACGGTGATAGAGCCGTCTTTAATCCACTCCTGAAGACGGGAGCGGGAATAATCCGGGAACAATTGCGCAACGGCCTGATCTAACCGTTTCCCTACCAAGTCATCGGAGACCTGTGCGTGCAAGCTTATCTGTTCTGACATTGAAACCTTAATCTGCTATGCCGCCTATCTGCCGGGAAATTGCCTTTAAATGCCTTAGAGACTTTGGCTTAGATAGGGGTTGTGTTTAAATAGGCTGTTATTCAACCGCAAGCGGCCTGATGGACCAAGCCTCATCCGCTGCGTTTTTCAATCATATCCGCCCAGTATAACTGGTTACGGCTTAGGACTACATCGAGATTCAACAGGATGCGTATCACCAAGATTATCGCAGTCGCAGCCCTCTGTGTTCTGGTTTCTGCCTGCTCCTCTAATGATGAACTAGAGATTCCGGATCTACCTGAGCAAGAGATCTACGAAGATGCACTGGAAGCACTCGAGCTGGACAACTATGTTCTGGCGATTGAAAAGCTGCAGTTGCTGGAAGCCCGCTACCCCTTTGGTCGTTATTCTGAACAGGCACAGCTTGAGCTGACGTATGCCTACTTCAAGAATTTCGAACCCGAAGCCGCCCGCGCCTCGGCCGATCGCTTTATCCGCCTGCATCCAAACCATGAAAACATCGATTACGCGTATTACCTGAAAGGTCTGACTGCGTTTGAGCAGGATCGCACCTTCTTTATCAAGTACCTGCCACTGGATGAGACTAAACGTGATCCGGGTGCGGCACTGGATGGTTTCGACAGCTTCCGCTCTCTGGTACGTCTGTACCCAGACAGCGAATACGCACCGGACGCGCGCAAGCGTATGGTCCACCTGAAAAACCGTCTGGCAACTTACGAGGTTCACGTAGCGCACTACTACATCCAGCGTGGCGCTTATCTGGCAGCCGCTAACCGTGGTCGTTACGTGGTAGAGAACCTGCAGAGAACCCCGGCGATTCCGGCGGCACTGGCCGTGATGGTTGAAGCCTACACTCTGCTGGGACGGGTTGAACTCGCCGACGACGCAATGGCCGTGCTGAATGCGAACTATCCGAACTACGTATACCATCCGGTTAAAGAGTCTGAAAAGACCCTGCTGGATGCCGCCACTTTCGACCTATTCCGTGGCGCACCTGAGGCACCAGCACCCGTTATCAACACCCTGTCTGACGAAGAAGCAGAAGAGAAACGTTCCTGGCTGAACCGTCTCTCCCTTGGCCTGTTCGGTGACGACGGCGAAGAAGACGCCAAAGAGACTCAGGACAAATAAGAGCCACAGTCACAATCAATAAACAGTAACAAACAATAAAAAGCCCGGTCATGACCGGGCTTTTTTGTATCTGCGCTCAGGCGATTGGATCAAACAGATGTGACTCGCCCACTCAGCGTATACGCGGCCGGATCAATAATCGGTGTACGTCCCAGTAATTGATCGGACAGCAAGCGGGTCGATGCTGGCGCCAGCACCAGCCCATTACGGAAATGCCCGGCGTTCATATACAGATTATCGTATCCCGGCACCGCACCAATAAACGGTACCCCTTCCGGTGATCCCGGACGTAATCCCGCCCAATGATGCTCAATCGGATGGTCCGCCAGCTCAGGCACTATATTGATCGCCGTCTCATAGAGTGAGGCGCGTGCGTCTTCGGTGGTCTCTTTTTCAAAGCCGGTATGTTCCATGGTACTGCCGATCAACACCCGACCGTCATTACGCGGAATCACATAACGTCCGTCCATCAACACCACACGGTTCACTAACCCTTGCGGCGCTTTGAAAATCATCATCTGACCACGCACCGGTTCAACGGGCACATTCAGCCCCAGTGGTTTCACCAGTTCACCACTCCATGAACCCGCCGCGATAATCGTCTTGTCCGCACGGATCTCACCTTTATTGGTCTTAATCCCTTTCACCTGCTCACCTTCAATGATCAGGCTTTCCAGCGGTTGATGCTCAAGCACCGTCACGTTATCACGCCCCACCAGACTCTGACGCAAGGAACGCCCCAAGCGCGGGTTGCGGATACTGGCCACTTCCGGCATCCACAACGCTTCGCCGAGGTCTTCTTTCAGGTGGGGTTCTTTCTGGTAGAGGAAATCTGCATCCACGGTTGTCAGGGGGCGGTGATGCTTCGCCGCCCAGCGACGCGCTTCGTCCGCATCTTCCACCGACACCATAAACATACCTTTCTGACGCAGCTCCGGATCGTAACCGGTCTCTTCCAGCAACTCCTGTGCGAGCAAGACATAACTGCTTTGGGACCAGGTCGCCAGTGCAGTAATTGGATCTTTGTAGCGCCACGGGTACAGCGGAGAAACAATACCGCCCCCCGCCCAGGAGGATTCTTCCGCACAGCCACGACGATCAACCAGGGTGACATCGGCACCGGCTGTAGACAGCTCACGCGCCATCATCATCCCGATAACACCACCACCAACGATCAGATAATCAGACATGCATCCTCCAGTATTCTCAACAACTTAGACCGAATGCCGAGAGTATGACACAACACCTACCCCCTCAAGGGCCAATTTACGCTTTAATGACCCAGATACTGGTCTATATCAGCGATGTCTTTATTCGAGAAATCTGTCAGCCGTACCCGTCCGGTCATCTGCAACACCAACTTCACGCCTTCATTAAGATCGGCCTCGTCAAAAATATAAAAAGATCCGTTAGCGCCACCCAGTAAACTGCCATTACTTTCATACACCGTTGAGTCACCTCGGTTCCAAACCACCTGTCCGCCGCTCTCCAGATCAATTACCCGAATGAGTTCGTCGTTATTCGCTGCCGAATAAAGCCGATCCTCATCCACATCTTTAAACAACAGAACCTGAGCCCAGATCGATTTCCCCGATCGCCCATCACCAACACACTGCTGGGCATCATCTGTCGCACACAGCACTACCTGGCTGTTTTGCCGCACGGCTTCCGTGCGTGCCAGAGCCAGCGAAGAGCGCATTTTGTTATGGGTTTCAGAGATACGGGCATCCACAACCAGATCCGACAGATCGGGAACGGCAACAAACATCAGAATAGAAAGAACATAGAGGGTGACCAACAGCTCGATCAGGGTAAAACCCCTTGCCTCAGCCACAAAGTGCCCTGCCGGGCGACGACATACATCCGTGTACATAATGTACTCCCTACAATCCGTTGCAGGTTAAGTGAATTCCAGACCTGATATACCTTTATCAGTATCTGAACTGATCAATAAGCGATACAACTCCTCAGCAGACCGGCCCTGTACGTCATCCTGATATAGCAGGGCCCATAAAACTGTACAAAATAAAATAATACTGCCGGTTAAGCAGCTGATTCAGTCCCAGCAATTCGCTACGGCTTCATCGTCTTTGACTGCAGACTTAACCCCAATATTGGTCACGGATAAGGTACCGCAATCATCGCTGGCCTGGGCACCTATCGGTGCACCCTGAATGGTATAGGTGGTTGCTGTTGTAGTAGCCTCGGGCACTGTAATGGTATAGAA
>JAGSHA010000163.1 GCA_023954795.1 Oceanospirillaceae bacterium
AACATAAGCACCACCGGCAGTACACAAGCCCATGACGACCGCAATCTGCGGGATGCCTTGTGAAGACATGCGCGCCTGATTGTAGAAGATACGACCGAAGTGATCGCGATCCGGGAATACGTCATCCTGCTGTGGCAGGTTCGCACCGCCTGAATCGACCAGATAGATACATGGCAGGTGGTTCTGCTCAGCGATTTCCTGAGCGCGCAGGTGCTTTTTAACGGTTAGCGGAAAGTAGGTGCCGCCTTTAACGGTAGCGTCATTGGCGATGATCATGCATTCCTGACCGCTAACACGGCCAATACCTGCAATGATGCCCGCTGCTGGGATCACATCGTCATACACTTGGAACGCGGCCATCTGGGACAACTCCAGGAATGGAGAACCTTCGTCAACCAGAGCATTAATACGTTCACGTGGCAGTAATTTACCGCGGGAGAGGTGGCGTTCCTGGTACTTAGGGCCGCCGCCTTGTTCGATGGTGCCAACTTTATCACGCAGGTCGTTAACAGCGTCTGCCATGGATTCATGGTTGCTGAGAAAATCTTCTGCGCGTGGATTGATTTTGCTTTGCAGTACGGTCATACCGGACTCCTCAAACGGGTTCCTGAATAGAGAGTGGTCTGGACGGCGTACTGCTTCCTTTTATATAGGTAGTCATAAGGAAGCAGTCAGCGGTCCGGGTAGGGCGTTGCGCCTTACTTGTTCAGGAACAGCTCGCGGCCGATCAGCATACGACGGATTTCGGACGTGCCGGCACCGATTTCGTACAGCTTCGCGTCACGCAGCAGACGACCTGTAGGGAATTCATTGATGTAGCCGTTACCACCCAGCAGCTGGATAGCATCCAGAGCAATCTTGGTAGCCATCTCGGCAGTGTAGAGGATGCAGCCTGCTGCATCTTTACGGGATGCTTCACCGCGTACCGCTGCTTGTGCCGCCATGTAAACGTATGACTTAGACGCGTTCATGATGGAGTACATATCAGCGACTTTGCCCTGTACCAGTTCGAATTCACCGATAGACTGGCCAAACTGCTTACGGTCACGGATGTATGGAATCACGATATCCATCGCTGCTTCCATGATACCCAGAGGGCCGCCGGACAGAACCAGGCGCTCGTAGTCCAGACCGGACATCAGAACCTTAACGCCGCCGTTAAATTCACCCAGAATGTTCTCTTTAGGTACCGGGCAATCTTCAAACACCAGCTCACAGGTGTTCGAACCGCGCATACCCAGCTTGTCCAGTTTCTGGTGACGGGAGAATCCAGGGTAATCACGTTCTACGATGAATGCAGTGATGCCTTTAGGGCCTGCTTTAACATCAGTTTTTGCGTAGATAACGTAGGTGTTGGCATCAGGACCGTTGGTGATCCACATTTTGTTGCCGTTCAGCAGGTAGTGGTCGCCGTTGTCGCGTGCATGCAGCTTCATGGAAACAACGTCGGAACCGGCATTCGGCTCGGACATCGCCAGTGCACCGATATGTTCGCCGCTAAGCAGCTTAGGCAGGTACTTCTGTTTCTGCTCTTCGTTACCGTTGCGGTGAATCTGGTTAACACACAGGTTGGAGTGTGCGCCGTAGGACAGACCTACAGAAGCAGATGCGCGACTGATCTCTTCCATCGCAATGACATGAGCTAAGTAGCCCATCTCTACACCGCCGTATTCTTCTTTTACAGTCATGCCGAGCAGGCCCATGTCACCAAACTTGCGCCACAGATCATTTGGGAATTCGTTCTTCTGATCTATCTCTTCAGCACGTGGTGCGATTTCCTTTGCTGCGAAGCTGTTGATTTGCTCGCGCAGCATATCAATGGTTTCGCCCAGTCCAAAGTTAAGTCCAGAGTATTGTGAGATCATAATTTCACCCATTGCTCGCCGATTAACCGCTTCCTTATTGCACTAGGCTCTTGGAAGTCAGTTTTATTCGGTCTGTTGTTGTTTTTGTTTAGTTGTCAGTTCGTTTAATGCGTCTCTGCAGCGAGACTCTGCGCTGTCCAGTTCTAGCTGGACCATCGCGATGTCTTTAATTTGCTGCTCCAGTTCGGCACGTTTTTCAGAAATCTTTATCAGCAGCAGGCTCAGTTGTTTCTCGCTGCCACTCGTGGTCTCGTCCCAAAGGGAGAACAACTCTCTAATCTCAGCCAGTGAGAAACCTAAGCGCTTACCCCGCAGGATCAACTTCAAGCGCACACGATCCTGGCTGGTATAGATGCGGGTTTGTCCCCGACGGCCAGGTGTCAGCAAGCTCTGGTCTTCATAGAAGCGAATGCTGCGCGTTGTTACGTCAAACTCTTGCGAGAGTTCACTGATCGAATAGGTCTTTTTAAAGGTCATTACTTCGTACTACCACGTTTTAGGTTAGCGTAAAGGAAGTTTACGTAAACGTAAAGCTGAATAAGGGAATTCACATATTTTAGCACAATTGGGTATATTCAGGTTATAGGATTGATTTATAAGGGTTTTTGACTGTTTTTAGGGGGTGAAACACCCATAATTAGACTAAAGTAGTACTTGGCTTCCTGTAGGGGAAATTGCTAATTTTGTACCACGACTTACGCAAAGGTAAGCATCTTCCAGTGAAGTTGAACTGGTAACCATAACAATAAAAACGGCGAGGCTTGGGTTCCGCATGAGTGTTGATTACGTGCTGCAAACCTCTGATTTGGTTAAAGAATTCAAAGGTTTTACGGCAGTAGATAATGTAAATTTAAACGTTGAGCGTGGCTCTATTCACGCACTTATCGGCCCGAATGGTGCTGGTAAGACCACCGTTTTTAATCTGCTGACAAAATTTTTAACGCCTACCACCGGCAAAATTCTGTTTAACGGTGAAGATATTACGTCTATGAAATCGGCAGCGATCGCCCGTAAGGGTATCGTGCGCTCATTTCAGATCTCTGCTGTATTTCCGCACCTTAGCGTGCTGGAAAATGTGCGGATCGCACTACAGCGTAACGAAGGTAACAGCTTCCATTTCTGGAAATCTGAGAAGGTGCTGGATAAGCTGAATGATCGTGCAATTGAACTGCTTGATGAAGTTGGTCTGAAAGATTATGCCAATGCCATCACAGTTGATCTGCCATATGGTCGTAAGCGGGCGCTGGAAATTGCGACTACCCTGGCTCTGGATCCTGAAATGCTGCTGTTGGATGAGCCCACTCAGGGCATGGGTCACGAAGACGTGGATGTAGTGGCCGCGCTGATCAAGAAGGTTTCCAAGAATCGAACCATTCTGATGGTTGAGCATAACCTGCAT
Organism: Oceanospirillaceae bacterium; assembly: GCA_023954795.1. Classification (GTDB taxonomy): domain Bacteria; phylum Pseudomonadota; class Gammaproteobacteria; order Pseudomonadales; family Balneatricaceae; genus Pontibacterium. The sequence goes on from JAGSHA010000163.1 coordinate 3,265, forward strand.
GTGGTAGCCAAGCTGGCTGACAAGATTACCGTACTGCAGCGTGGTGCCATTCTTACCGAAGGTGATTATGCGACGGTATCTCAGGATCCGCAGGTGCGCGAAGCCTATATGGGTGTTGAGGCTGATGATGAGGTCGCTAATGCTATCGCGGCTGAAAGTGCTGCGGCCAGTGCTGTAGAGAAGGAGACAGTGGGATGAGCAGTACCGGTGAAAAAATCCGCATTGTAGATTTGCATGCCTATTATGGTGAGTCGCATATTCTTCACGGCATCGATATGAGCATCATGCAGGGTGAGCTGGTTACCCTGTTGGGTCGTAATGGCTCAGGCCGTTCTACAACCTTGAAGTCGATTATGAATATGGTGGGTCGTCGTACCGGCCAGATTAACGTCAATGGTAATGAGACCATTGATATGCCAGCGCATAAAATCGCACATCTGGGTGTAGGTTACTGCCCGGAAGAGCGAGGTATCTTTTCCAGCTTAAATGTTGAAGAGAACCTGATGTTGCCGCCTAGCGTTCGTTCCGATGGTATGAGCGTTGAAGAGATCTATGAAATCTTCCCGAACCTGGCTGAGCGTCGTTATAGTCAGGGCACCCGCCTTTCAGGTGGGGAACAGCAGATGCTGGCGATGGCCCGTATTCTGCGGACCGGAGCCAATGTATTACTGCTCGATGAGATCACAGAAGGTCTGGCACCGGTAATTGTACAAAAACTGGCTGAAGTTCTGGTCATGCTGAAAGAGCGTGGCCTGACCATTTTGCTGGTCGAGCAAAATTTCCGTTTTGCGGCTCCAATTGCTGATCGTCACTACGTTATGGAACATGGTCATATCGTGGAGGAAGTTCTTAAGGATGAGCTGGAAGCTAAAACGGAACTGTTGAATACCTATTTAGGTGTGTAAGGCTTGGGTGATAAACACCTGAGTTGACATCTGATTCCCTTGAAGTTTGATAACAATAAAAATTTCTCAAGCAGGAGTGTTCCATGAAATTAATGAAAAAGACCGTACTGGCTGCAGCAATGACTCTGGCAGCGGTAACTGGTGTACAGGCCGCTGGTGTATCCGATAATGTAGTTAAAATCGGCGTGCTGGGCGATATGGGCGGTGTTTACGCTGATATTGCGGGCCCGGGTAGCGTTGCGGCAGTGAAAATGGCTGTTGAAGACTTTGGTGGCACAGTATTAGGTAAACCTATTGAAGTGGTTTCCGCAGACGATCAGAACAAAGCTGATGTCGGTTCCACTATCGCTCGTAAGTGGATCGATGACCAACAGGTTGACGTTATCAACGGTGCTGTTGCCAGCTCAGTTACCGGTGCGGTAACTAAGGTTATGACCGCTGCTGAAAAGATCACCCTGATCGCGGCGTCTGCTAGCCATGCATTTACCACCAAGGCTTGTTCTCCATTCAACGCCCACTGGACTTACGACGTTGTATCTTTAGCCAACGGTACTGTTAAGCCAATGGTTGCGAGTGGCAAAGAGAAATGGTTCTTTATCACTGCTGACTACGGCTTTGGACATGCGCTCGAGAAAGTGGCTACTGGCGTGATCAAGGAAAATGGCGGCACCGTTGTTGGTGGCGTTCGTGCTCCGCTAGGTACGACTGACTTCTCTTCTTACATCCTTCAGGCTCAGTCCTCTGGTGCCGACGTTATCGCCCTGGCGAACGCTGGCGCTGACATGGTTAACTCGTTGAAAACTGCTGCTGAGTTCGGTGTTACCGAAATGATGGATGTAGCAGGTCTGCTGGTGTTCACACAGAATGCTCAGGCGCTTGACCCAGCTATTGCTGGTGGTATGAAGCTCACCACTGGCTTCTACTGGGATATGGATGATAAAACCCGCGCTTGGTCTAAGCGTTACATGGAGCGTATGGACGGCAAGATTCCTTCCATGGCTCAAGCTGGTGCCTACTCCTCTACCATGCACTACCTGAATGCGGTTAAAGCTGCTGGTACCGATGAAGGTAAGGCGGTCATGGCTAAGATGAAAGAGACCCCAGTAGAAGATTTCTTCTCGCGTAATGGCTACCTGCGTAAAGATGGCCGCATGGTTCACGACATGCTGCAGGTCCGCATTAAGAGCGCGGACGAGCGTGCAAACGACAATGATATCTTTGCTATCGAAAAAGTTATCAAAGGCGACGATGCTTTCCTACCGCTGAGCAAGGGTGGCTGCGAATTCGCTATGGCGAAATAGTAATCCCCGCTTAAGCAACATCAACGTCTGATGTACCGGCCACCCCATCCGGGGTGGTCTCTATAACTACAAGAACGATACGAATCACTAGGGTGCGACTATGGCGACCTTTCTCGGAATTAATCTGTTTGCTCTATCAGGACAGCTGCTAGTTGGCCTGATCAATGGCTCATTCTATGCATTGCTTAGTCTCGGTCTGGCGATTATTTTTGGTCTGTTAAAAATTATTAACTTCGCGCAGGGCGCGATGTATATGCTCGGCGCTTTCTTTGCTTGGATGGCTCTGAACTACATGGGTATCAACTATTGGGCTGCGCTAATAGTGGTGCCGATTGCAATAGGTGGTATCGCGATTCTTATTGAACGCTTTTTGGTGCGTCCGATTGCTGGCGAAGATCATCTCTACAGTCTGTTGCTGACATTTGGTATTGCACTGGTTTTGCAGGGTGTATTTACCCATATATTTGGTTCTTCAGGTCTTCCTTATCAGATTCCTGAAGAGCTTAAAGGCGGTACTAAATTACCGTTTATGTATCTACCTAATTACCGTGCCTGGATCATAGTCATCTCACTGATTGTCTGTGTGGGTACCTGGTGGGTTATCGAGAAGACTAAGCTGGGCGCGTATCTGCGCGCTGGTACTGAGAATCCGCAGTTGATGCAGGGCTTTGGTATCAACGTCCCGCTGATTACAACTCTGACCTTTGGTTTTGGTGTCGCGCTGGCCGGTTTTGCGGGTGTTCTGGCAGCTCCGGTTTACTCTGTAAGCCCTGATATGGGCTCGAGTATATTGATCGTGGTATTTGCCATCGTTGTTATTGGCGGTATGGGGTCTATCGGTGGTGCCATTCTGACCGGCTTGATGATGGGTGTGGTAGAAGGGTTGACGAAGTTCTTTTATCCGGAAGCTTCAGCCACTGTCATTTTCTTGTTCATGGTGATCGTGCTGCTGATTAAGCCTGCCGGTCTGTTCGGTAAAGAGGCTTAGGAGTTGACCATGAAAATTAATAAGCTTTATCTGGTATTGTTTCTTCTGGCATTGGTAGCGCCTGCGATTTTGTATCCGGTGTTCCTGATGAAGGTGCTGTGTTTTGCACTGTTTGCCTGCGCCTTTAACCTGTTACTGGGCTTCGTTGGTCTGCTGTCCTTTGGCCACGCAGCCTTTTTGGGAACCGGTGGTTATGTGACCGGCGCGATGATGTTGCATACGGGTATGGGGCCTGCGCTTTCTATCGTGGCGGGTACTATTGCGGCGGGATTGTTAGGTGCTGTATACGGTAAGCTGGCAGTTAAGCGTGAAGGTATCTACTTTGCGATGGTAACGCTGGCATTGGCTCAGTTGGCATTCTTCTTCTATCTACAATCACCATTTACCGGTGGTGAGGATGGTCTTCAGGGTGTACCGCGTGGCACGCTGTTCGGTATCTTCGACCTGTCTGATAACATTGTTATGTACTACTTTGTGCTGGCAATCTTTATCTTCGGTTTCTGGTTAATTCACCGGACTATACATTCACCTTTTGGTCAGATTCTGAAAGCGATTCGTGAAAATGAGCCGCGGGCAG
>JAGSHA010000385.1 GCA_023954795.1 Oceanospirillaceae bacterium
AATCGCAACTTGGCTATTGCAGCAGAAGCGACCGGTGTTGCCATGGCGGTGGGTTCTCAACGCGTGATGTTTACGTCGCCTGATGCACGAGAAAGCTTTTCCCTGCGTCAGTATGCTCCTTCGACTGTGTTGATCGGTAACATCGGTGCAGTACAGTTGAATTATGGTATGGGATTGGAGCAGGCCAAAGAGGCGGTGCAGTGTCTGGAAGGAGATGGGCTGTACCTGCATCTCAATCCTTTACAGGAAGCTGTGCAGCCAGAAGGCGATACCGATTTTTCAAATTTGCAGCAAAAAATAGCCGCATTGGCGAAAGCGCTGGATGTGCCTGTCTTACTGAAAGAGGTGGGATCTGGTCTATCACCAGCAGATATTGAGCTGGGTTTGTCTGCCGGTATTCGATATTTTGATCTGGCGGGTACGGGCGGTACGTCGTGGAGCCGTATTGAGCATCATCGACGCAAAGACGGTTCCGATCTGGGGCTATGTTTTCAGGATTGGGGCATTCCTACGCCAAAAGCCCTGCAGCTGGCGGAACCGTATCAGGACCGTGCAGCCTTTATCGCTAGCGGTGGTCTCAGAGATGGGATTGATATGGCTAAATCTGTTATACTCGGCGCCTCTTTGTGTGGTATCGCTGCGCCGTTGCTGAAACCGGCTATGGAATCGGCAGACGCAGTGATCACGGAGATCGAACGGATGCGCCGTGAATTTACCACCGCTATGTTTCTGCTGGGTGCTCAGAATGTTCCTGCTTTATTTCGGAACCGGGCCCTGATTCTTGAAGAGTGCTGAGGATCGAGACGTTCTATGTCTGTCGGTATTGACGAAATAAGTTTCTATACATCGAATTACTACCTGGACCTGCGCACCTTGGCAGAAGTGCAGCAAACGGATCCAGATAAGTACTATGAAGGTATCGGCCAGGAAAAGATGGGTATGGCCGCGCCTGACGAAGATATCGTTACAATGGCGGCTAATGCTGCGTTGCCACTGATTGAGCGTGTGGGCTCAGATGCTGTTAGTACTTTGATGTTCGCCACCGAAACCGGTATCGATCAGTCCAAAGCGGCGGGTGTCTACGTACACCGTCTTTTGGGTATGAGTAACAACTGTCGCGTCGTTGAGATGAAACAGGCCTGTTATAGTGCGACGGCTGCTATCCAGATGGCGTGTGCATTAGTTGCTCGTACGCCAGAAAAGAAAGTACTGGTGATCGCATCTGATGTGGCCCGCTATGACCTGGATACACCAGGTGAAGCGACGCAAGGCTGTGGCGCTGTAGCGATGCTGATCTCTGCTAACCCTCGTTTGCTGGAAATTGACCCTGAAGTGGGCAATCACACTGAAGATGTGATGGATTTCTGGCGTCCGAACTACCGTTCTACCGCGTTGGTTGATGGTAAGTACTCCACTAAGATTTATCTGCGTGCGCTGAAGAAAGCTTGGGAAAACTTCCGTGAAGTGAGCTCATTGGCATTCGATGATTTCAGTCACTTTTGTTATCACCTGCCGTTCAGCCGTATGGCCCAGAAAGCGCATCAGCATCTGGCGAAACTGAACAAAGCAGACATGACCGCAGAGCAGATCGAAGCACAGATCGCGGACACGCTGAGTTACAACCGTATTATCGGTAACAGTTACACCGCGTCGATGTATATTGGTCTGACATCGCTGCTGGAAAACTGTAAGCAGAACATTGCTGGTACGAAGATTGGATTCTTCAGCTATGGCTCTGGTTGCGTCGCTGAATTCTTCTCCGGTACGGTCGTGGCAGGTTATGAGAAATATCTGCATTGCACGGAACATCAAGCAATGCTGGATAACCGCGAAGAAGTTTCGTACGAGAAATACCTCGAGCTGTATCGTCATCCCGATCCGCGTGATGGTTCTGATATGACGATCGAGAAAGTGACCAAAGGTCATTTCCGTCTGGCGGGCTTCAGCCAGCACAAGCGGGAATACGTCGCGAGCTGATGAATGCAGTAGCCCCGGGTAAGGTCATCCTGAGTGGCGAGCACTCGGTGGTGTACGGGGCGCCCGCGATTGCATTGGCTGTTGGCGAGTCTATTCAGGCTCGCTTCTCCCCTGATCCTTCTCAATACATTGTTTTAAATACGAGTGACGCTGACCGCTTTTCCATTGCCTGTGATCAACTGGCAGCGCTGAAGCAGAGGCTGGATCTGCGTTACGCTGAATTTGAAGACGGTGATCGACCGGTTGATCAGATTCTGGACGCTCCGCAGGAGCTGTTGCTGTACGCCTTATCTCATTTTTCCAGTCTACCCTCCGGGACCTTAAGTACTGTCTCTACACTGCCCACTGGGGCCGGTATGGGCTCTTCTGCGGCAGCAATTGCTGCTACGTTGGTGTTGGCTGAACAGTTGAGTGCAGAGCCTCTCACACTGGCGGAGCGCTTTAGTCTGGTGCGTTATTGCGAACGCCTGCAACACGGGCGGGGCAGCGCGATTGACGCCGCCGCGGTAACCTACGGCGGTTTGGTTCAGGTGCAGAACTCTGAGGTAACGCGTCTGAATTGTCATTTAGGGCAGGGCTGGCATCGAATCAATACGGGGCGTCCACCGGTATCGACGGGTGAGTGTGTTGCGGCGGTGCGTGCCAAGTATGAGCACAGTACGGTCTGGTCTGAATTTGCGGACATTACCGGCGCCATCCCTGCGGCCCTCAACAGGCCGGATACGTTGATGGGGCTGTTGCAGGAAAATCATCGTCTATTGCACCGCATAGGGGTTGTGCCTGAACCGGTAACGGATTTTATCCGTCAACTGGAGCAATTAGGCGGTGCGGCCAAGATTAGCGGCGCCGGGGCTCATTTAGGCGATCAGGGTGGTTTGGTCCTGGCTTATCTGCCTGATCATTGCTCTCGTAACGAAGTAGAGCGGTTATGCAGCGTTTATGGTTATCCGATTTCATCCCTAACTGAGGACAGAGAAGGTGCCCGTAGCATCTGAAATTAAGGTATCTGCTCCCGGCAGTATTATGTTGATGGGAGAGCACGCGGTGTTATTTGGACATCGCGCACTGGCCTGTGCTGTGGATAAGTACATGCATATCAGCCTGCAGCCCCGAACCGATCGCCAGATTATTATCGATTCAGCGCTGGCAAATTATGAGTCCTCCCTGGATCAGCTGGTTGAGGACGAGCGCTTGAGCTTTGTGCTGGCAGCGATCCGCCGATTTCAATCCCGTATGACCACCGGCTTCACCCTGACAATCCGTTCAGAGTTCTCTCACACGGTGGGACTGGGTTCCTCCGCGGCGGTGACGGCAGGGGTGGTTGCGGCGGTGATGACCTTCGCGACGGGAGAGGCCCCAGATAAAGATACCCTGTTTGATCACGCGCTCGCCGTTGTGCACGAGGTGCAGGATGGCAGAGGATCCGGCACCGATCTGGTGGCGTCCGTCTTCGGTGGGCTGATCGGTTATACCGTGCAACCACGCCAGATCGAAGCTTTGCAGGGCATTCCTCCCATCAGTTTGTTCTATGCCGGATATAAAACCCGTACCCCGGATGTACTTAAACAGGTTGAAGCACGCAGTGCCAGTCAGCCGCAGATCTATACTGAGCTGTATCAGCTAATGCATCAGACAACTGT
>JAGSHA010000098.1 GCA_023954795.1 Oceanospirillaceae bacterium
ATCACGCAGATAATGATCGTGGGAATATCGATCAGGATGTTACCAATGCGTCCTTCGAGCAGCAGCAAGGGCAGGAAGGCGGCAATGGTCGTCATAGAGGAGGCCATGACGGGTGCCAGCATCCGGTGGGCACCACCAATCGATGCCTGCAGACCCGGTTCCCCCATCTTCAGGTGGGTGAGGGTATCTTCGCCGACAACAATCGCATCATCGACAATGATCCCCAGCGCCATAATCAAACCAAACAGACTGATCATGTTGATCGAGCCGCCGATGACATACAGCACCGCCAGTGTGGCGAGGAACGAGATCGGTATCCCCACGGTCACCCATGCGGCGACGCGGGCATTGAGGAACAGGAAGAGGATACAGACAACCAGCGCCAGACCACCCAGACCGTTCTTCAGCAACAGGTTGATACGTTCTTTCACCGGCTGCCAGCGTTCGTCAAAGGCGATGATTTTGATGTTGGGTGGCAACAGCGGCTGAGTTTTTGCCAGCCAGTCGTTGAGAATTTTGGCCGTTTTCAGGGTGTCTTCGTTTTCAGTACGGCGCACGCGTACCAGTACCGCGGGTGAGCCCTGATAAAACAGCTCGATCTGTTTGTCTTTAGGGCGCAGCTCGATGTCGGCAACATCTCCCAAGCGGATCAGGCGACCACTTTCGTCGGTAAACAGCGGCAACTGACGGAAGCCTTCAACGTCACGTTGCTGGCTCAAACTACGAATCTGGCGCGAACCATCACCCTTGGCTGCGGTACCGGCAGGCAGGTCGATGCTGCGTTGTTGGATGCTGGTGGCCACATTGTTCAGGGTCATATCCAGCTCATGCAGCTGGCGTGATGGCACCTGAATAGCGATCTCCTGATCAGGCAGACCGGTGAATTCAATCTTGCTCAGTCCCACCTGAAGCAACTGATGTTCGAAGTCACGCACCATCGGCCGCAATTCGTCCAGAGCGACGTTATCGCCGGAGACCAGCAGGCTGGCGACATTTTCGTAGCGGATGATCTTCTGTACCAGCGGACGTTCAGCATCTCCGGGCAGATCCTGCTCAATACTGTCGATCTTCTGCTTCACTTCATCGAGCAGGAAATCGCTGTCCGCATCCTCTTTCACTTCCAGACGGATCGAGGCAATGCTCTGATTGGCGGTTGAGTAGTAGGTATCGATATCGGGCAGGGATTTTAGCTCTTCCTCAATCGGCAGGATGATCGAGCGTTCGATATCTTCAGCGGCCGCGCCACTCCAAGTCACCTGAATGGTGATGATATCCAGCTCAAAGTTGGGGAAGAACTGGGTATTGAGTTTCTTGATGCCCCAGATACCGGCCAGGATCATCAGCACCATCAATAGATTGGCGGCCACCCGGTGTGAAGCAAAAACCGCTGTCAGATTTTGCAGCGGTCCCTGATAGGTTTTCATTTTCCGGCCTCACGTACTTTCAGACCCGAGATCGCGTTCGGTAGCTGAGTCGTGACAACGCGGTCACCTTGCTGCAGATCGGCACTGCGAACCAGAATGCGGGTTTTACCGTTGTTGGTGGTGATATCACCCACACGTTCTACGTCGATGGCTTCCAGTCGATCATCGACAATCCGGTAGATACGGTTGGTGCCGTACAATGCCTGCGGCGGTAGCGCGACAACGTTTTGCTGCACGGGTAATTTCAGATCAATCGCCACGGAACGGCCAGGTTCCGGCAGCGGGTTGCTGGACTCGATCCGGAAAAAAGCATCCACCCCGGCACGGCCGCTATTGACCTCACCGGCCATACGATCCAGTTGTAGCGCTAATGCTTGTCCATCCAGCTGGCTGCTGGCGCTGATCGTGCCCTGATCTTTCAGTGCATTGCGGATCAGCGGCAGAATGCGGGAAGGTACCTGTGCGCGCACTTCAAGCCGGTCAAGGCCGTAGACCGTCAACAGCGGATCACCACTGCGTACCCGGTCACCCGGTGCCACATGCAGTTGAGCGATACGGCCCTCAAACGAGGTGCTGATACGGGTGCGTTCCAGATCCAGCAACGCGGTGTCGTACAGCGCTTGTGAGCGGGTGACGCTGGCGGTGATCTGTTTCAGGCGGTTAGGGTGGTCGTTGATCGCCTGCTGACGGGTATTCAGGGATAACGCCTGCTGTTGGGCGCTGCGACGGGCGTTGTCGAGTTGCTCCTGACTGGTCAGGTTGCGTTTGTTGAGGTTTTCGATTCGGCTGACACTCTGCTTGCTCAGCGCCAGCAGGTTCTTTTCAATCTTAAGGGCCTTTAGGTCCGCGTTATAACGCACATTTTCGGCAGATAGCTGGGCCTCTGCATTACGCAGGTCCGCTTCGCGCTGAGCAACCAGCAGGCGAATGTCGCGGTCATCCAGTTGCAGCAGGGTTTCGTCGGCGCTAAAGGTGCGTCCGGCATCGGTGGGGGCGGTTTGAACATAGGCCGTCACCGCTGCAGACAGCGTACTCATGCGTGGCGTTTCAACTTTTCCATACAGGACGAGCTCAGGCTGATGCGCTTCGAGATTGGCGGGGGTGACGCTGACTGCCCAGATCTTTTCGGCAACTGGACGCGAAGGAGCCTGCGGTTTGGTTGCGCGCATATACATGAAAACAGCGACTGCGATAGCAATAAACAGCAGTGGCAGCAGCCATTTTAAAAAAGTGGATGAACGGGTGCGTTGTTGCCCCGACTGAAGAGCCTGCGTCATAGATTCAGTATATCCCTGTATGTCCGCACATGGTGCGGGCCTTATAACATTAACCGTCGCCCTATATTAGCGGATATTCATGTTGCTACCAGCCAACTTTACAATTCTTAACCGCGTGATACTTTACAGTACGAACCGCTTTCTTATTTAGTTCAATCATCTACGGCGTACACAGGAACCTCCTGTGCCACGCAGGGAGGCAATCAATGCATACGGATTCAGTGCTCTGTCTAAACGGGCAGGGTTTTCACCGCATGGTTTACCGTCAGTGGGGCAGCGCCGAAAATGATCGGGTGCTGGTGTGCGTGCATGGTCTGGCGCGCAACAGTCGTGATTTTGATGATATCGCCAAAGTACTGGCACGGGACTACCGTGTTATTTGCCCGGATGTGGTGGGGCGTGGCTCGTCTGACTGGTTACCGGCAGGCGTGGAATACGGCATCCCTCAGTATCTGAGTGATATGACTGCACTGTTAGCACGTCTGAATGTTGATAAAGTCGACTGGTTAGGGACGTCTATGGGCGGCATTATCGGTATGTGTCTGGCGGCGATGCCGAATTCACCTATCCACAGTCTGATTATCAATGATGTGGGTAGCTTTATCCCCAGCGCTGCGTTGCAGCGCATCAGTGGATATCTGGGCGATAAACGTTTTGCCTCCATGCAGGAGGTGGAGCAGTTCATGCGTACGAACTATACCGCCCTGAAAAATATCAACGATCAGCAGTGGGCTCATCTGGCTAAGCACGGTGTACGGGAGTTGGAAGACGGGCAACTGGCGATCCACTATGATCCGGCCATCGCGACCGCCACGGCAGCCAATGCCGCGAATGACATCGACCTTTCCCTTTTCTGGCAGGCCGTGAATTGTCATCAGGCGCTGATCTGGGGAGAGGAATCGGATATCCTCAGCGCCGATACGGTGCAACAGATGCAGGCACAACGACCGGAGATGGAGTTATTAAGTCTGCCGGGTATTGGTCATGCGCCTTCTTTGATGGAAGATGATCAGATTCAGTGGGTGCAAGACTGGTTGCGCCGACATCAGCGCTAAGGAACCTGTGAACAAGTCCGAAACACCTCTGGCATTCAGAGCAATTCGAGATCAAGGCAACGGTTACAGCCATGCTGGTTGCCTGGCGAAAACCGTTAACACAGAGATCGGGTTGCTCTGAATGCCCCGTCGGGCGGTAGCTAAAACAGTTTTCTGCTTTGTCAGGAAGCTTGGAAAGGGCCAGCCATTCCGCTGCGCTTCCTTTCGCGCATTAAGCTGTTTTAGCTACCGCAGAGAAAGTCTCGGACTTATTCGCAGGTTCCCTAAGGCTGAACATTATAATAATAACGCGTAGTAGAGGTATCGATGAGTGTATTAACCCACTGGCCTGAAGAGCAGCTTTGTCTCAGTTATAAAGAGCGCCGTTATGCCGTTGATGCGGTTGAGAAGGCGTTCGCCTCCACCCTTGAATCCCTGAAAGTGGATATCGGGTTGGTGGAGATGTTTGAGTCTATCTATGTGCCGTTGGGGGCGTGGCTGGCGCGTCGTAAACAGTTGCAACCCGGGCCATTAGTGGTGGGTATTAACGGTGCGCAAGGTGCCGGAAAATCAACCCTGTTTAACTTGCTGGAAGTGATTTTGACCGAAGGGTTCAACCTCAAGGTCGTGGGTTTTTCCATTGATGATCTGTACCGCACCCATGCTGAACGTGAACAGCTGGGTGAGGATATCCATCCGTTGTTAGCCACGCGGGGGGTGCCAGGTACACATGACGTTCAGCTTGGGATCGATATTCTGGAGTCTCTGTGCAGTGGCGATGATAGCCGGGTCACGAAGATTCCGGTGTTTGATAAATCGATCGATGATCGCTGCTCCTCTGAAGTGTGGCAGGAATGGTTTGGTCCGGCCGATGTGATTGTACTTGAGGGATGGTGTGTGGGGGCAACGCCACAGACCGACGAAGCGCTGTCGTCTGCGATCAATGAGCTGGAACTGCATGAAGATCAGGATGCGGAGTGGCGCCGTTACGTCAACACTCAATTGCAGGCCGAGTATGCCAGCCTGTACGAGATGATGGATGTTTTGCTGATGCTGAAAGTGCCTAGCATGGACGCTGTTTTTGAATGGCGCTCTCTGCAGGAGAAGAAACTGGCTGAGCGGGTGAAATATATCTACGATACGCAGCAGCCCACGGACCACCTGCGGATCATGGACGAAGGGCAGATCAAACGTTTTATCCAGCATTACGAACGACTGACCCGCCATATGCTGGATGAGATGCCGGGCCGGGCCGATGTGACGCTGCTGCTGAACGAAAACCATAAGATTTTTGATATCCAGATCAACAAGCCTCTGGAAGAAACGGAAGGACATACATGAAACTGATAATTCGTGCTTTGCTGAGCACCACTCTGCTGGTTGCACTGACCGGTTGCCAGACCGCTTACTACTCAGCGATGGAGCAGGTCGGCGTGCATAAACGGGATATTCTGGTGGACCGGGTAGTGGATGCTCGCGACTCACAAGCCGAAGCGCAGGAACAGTTTCAGGATGCGCTGGAGCAATTTCGTTCAGTGGTGCAGTTTGATGGTGGTCAGCTGGATAAGGTCTACAACGCGCTGAAAGCAGAGTATGACGACAGTGTGGATGCTGCGTCTGACGTACGTGACCGGATTGAAAAAGTCGAAACCGTTGCCGCGGATCTGTTTGAAGAGTGGAACGAAGAGCTGGATAAATACAGCAGCCGGGATCTGCGCAATCAGAGTGCCCGTAAGTTACGTGAAACCCGTCAGCGTTACGCGGAGTTGCTGCGTAGTATGAAGCGTGCGGAGAAGCGTATGGATCCGGTCTTGTCTTCGTTGCAGGACAACGTGTTGTATCTCAAGCACAACCTGAATGCCCGGGCGATTGGCGCGCTGAAAGGCGAATTTAGTGGCATGCGTCAGGAGATCAACTTGTTGATGCGGGATATGCAGCTGGCGATTAAAGAGTCTGATGCGTTTATCCGGTCGATGGAAAGCCGTTAAGCGGAACGTGATCGGATAAACAGTGAATTGATTAAAAGGCGCGGATTAACCGCGCCTTTTTTCGTTTAGATCGGCAGGAAAGTCAGCGATGCGGCCTTGTGTACAACGTTCTTGATGGTGCGGTCTGTTGTATCAGCGATGATTGTTGCCAGCATATCCTGCAGGGCAATCATCTTGCCCAGCACCCGCTCAAAGCTGAGGTTTATGATCCCTTCGTGGGAGATACCGTTGGCGAGCAGTAATGGCTGACCCGATGCGTTCTTACGGTTGTTCAGTTGCCACGCCACCGTTTCCAGATTTCGGGCACTGTTGTAGAGTTTTTGCTGGTCCAGCTCGTCCAGCAGGAAAAACTCCTGCTTGTAGCCAAAGGCGGCATCAATCATTGAGCGAATGCCGGCCATCAGAGCAAATACCCGGTCGCCTCGGTAGCTTTCAGTCAGTGCCAGTTGCATCGCATCATTACCTGAACGTCCCTGTAGCTCGGGATAACCCCCTGAGGGCGGTGGTGCCAGAATCTGTTGCACGCGCAAATCAACGGTCATTCGCGGTGTTTTAGACAGTTCTCGTGGGTTACGTTTGTAGAGTTTGATCGTCAATTGACGGATCAGTGTATTCAGTTCCTGGCGGTGGCTATCGGCAACCATATCGATATCCGATTTGGCGAGATTGCGGATATCAAAGGAGCGGACGTTATCAGGACTGCATCCGGAGACAAAAAGCGCCACAATTATCAGTAGAGCAATACGTATATTCACACGAAAATCCATGGGTTGCTGAGGTTCCTTTGTATGTTATCTGACGATGCCTTACAAGCTTGGCTTGAGTCAAAAGCACTCAGTGTTCTGTCTGAGGTCCCTCTGAGTGGTGGCTGCATAGCGCAATGCTTCTGCATAACACTGAGTGATGGCCAGCAGTATTTCTTAAAGCAGCAAAAAGATGCAGAGCCGCCTCAGTTTGCTGCGGAAGCGGATGGATTGGAAGCGCTGGGCCGGGCCGGGGGATTAGCGGTTCCGCACGTTTACTGGTATTCCGAGCAAAGTTTGTTGATGGAATATCTGCCTGCAGGTCATCGTCAGCCCGAGTTCATGAGCCGTCTGGGTGAGGGGTTGGCCTATCAGCATCGTCAGCCGGTGACCCAGTTCGGCTACGCACACGACACTTGGTGTGGTGCGACCCGTCAGCCCAATACTCAGTGTGTTGATGGTTATCGTTTCTTTGCTGAACACCGTCTGCGGTATCTGGGCGAGATCTGTGTGGACAAGGCGCTGCTGTCCTTGGGTGATCTGAATCGGATTGAACGCATCAGTGAGTGCCTGCCAGACCTTATTCCCGAGCAGGCACCCGCACTGCTTCATGGTGATCTGTGGTCCGGTAATGTTCTCACCGGTCCCGATGGTTGGCCGGTGTTGATTGACCCGGCAGTCTATCAGGGATGGCCTGAAGCTGAGTTGGCAATGACCTGCTTATTTGGTGGATTTGAGCCGGACTTTTATGACGCATATGAAGCCAACTCATCGGTCTTACCTGACTGGCGAGACCGGATAGAGCTTTACAATTTATGGCATTTACTGAACCATCTCTCCCTATTCGGTCGTAGTTACCAATATGAGGTAGAGACGATTCTCCGGCGTTATACATAAATCGTGTGAGCCGGGACCCACACCTGTTATGAAGAGATAGACGATGAGCAACGATTACACCGCTTTGCGCCGCGAGTATGTGGCCAAAGCCCTGCAACGCGAAGAATTGCAGGATAATCCGGTAGAGCAGTTTGCCCTGTGGATGAAAAAGGCGACAGAGGTTTCGCCGGATGACTCCACGTCAATGACACTGGCAACGGCCAGCAAAAGTGGTATGCCATCGGCGCGTATTGTGTTGTTGAAGCATTTTGATGATCAGGGCTTTGCCTGGTATACCGATTACCGCAGCCGCAAAGGTCAGGAGCTGGCGGAAAATCCCCAGGCGGAACTGATGTTCTACTGGTACGGTCTGGAACGACAGGTGCGTGTGCAGGGAACGGTGGAAAAGTTGCCACTTGAACAGGGTGAGAAGTACTTTAACGCGCGTCCTGTCGGTAGTCGCCTGAGTGCTGCTGCCTCTTGTCAGAGTGCGGTTGTGGATAGCCGTGAAACGCTTGAGTCACGGGTGCAGGCCTTGCAGGACGCCCATCCGGACGGTGATATTCCCCATCCGGAAGAATGGGGTGGGTATATTTTGAAACCGACCCGCTTTGAGTTCTGGCAGGGGCGTGAAAACCGTCTGCACGATCGCTTTACTTATCGTCTTGAAAATAATCAGTGGATCATTGAACGGTTACAGCCATGACAGATACCCTGCTACCAACAGAGATTATTGAACCTCAGGGCGAAGCCGATGCAGCGGTCATATGGCTGCACGGTTTAGGGGCCAGCGGTGATGATTTTGTGCCTGCGGTGCCGTTTCTCAATTTACCGGCAGAGGCACAGATACGTTTTGTGTTCCCTCATGCCCCGGTGCGCCCAGTTACCATCAACAACGGCTGGCCAATGCCTGCCTGGTACGACATCCTGTCGATTGATATCGAACGCAAGATCGATGAAGACAGCCTGATGGTATCGGTAGAGCAGGTTAATGCGTTGATTGCTCGTGAAATCGCACGGGGAATACAGCCCGAGCGGATTATTCTGGCAGGCTTCTCACAGGGGGGCGCAGTGGCCTATCATACCGCGCTTTGTTATCCCCAGCGTCTGGGTGGTTTGGTTGTGTTATCCACCTATATCGCGACGAGCCAGCAGATCCGCGAAGATAAAACAGCGGCGAATGCCAAGCTGCCGATCTGGCTGGCACATGGTGTGATGGATGATGTTGTGCCCTATTCTCTGGGAGAGCAGGCGGTGTTAGAGCTTGAACAGCAGGGCTATGAACCCGAATGGCACAACTACCCGATAGCCCATGAAGTGTCGCCCGAAGAGTTAAACGAGCTGGGCCACTGGATCACACAGGTTTTAGAATTAAAGGAGTCATTTGCATGAATATTACCAAGGACCGCGTTGTGTCCTTTCACTACGCACTGATCGATCGCAAGAAAAAAGTACTGGATGGATCGCGCGGTGGTGAGCCTTTGCCGTACCTGCATGGCCATAACAACATCGTTCCGGGGCTGGAAAAGGCATTGGAGGGTCATGATGTTGGGGATAAGTTCACGGTAACGTTGATGCCGTCAGAAGGTTACGGTGAGCGTGACGAAGATCTGGTGGAGATCCTGAACCGTTCAGCGTTTGAAGGTATGGAGCTGAAGGTTGGCTTACCCTGTCAGGTCGAAGATGAAAACGGTGAACTTCAATTGGTGACGGTTGTTGAATTTAACGATGAAGAAGTCGCCGTTGACGGTAACCACCCTTACGCAGGCAAAGCACTGACGTTTGACGTAGAAGTGATCGATGTACGCGAAGCGACCGCAGATGAATTGGGTGCGGGTCGTATCAGTTTGTAATTTGCCGATGGCTATCACAACACGTTGATAGCTATCCACCCACCGGGACCCGATCGGGTTCCGGCCGTTCAGGCCTGCGCTTAGAGGCTAAGCTCTACATTTCCTCAGCAGATATCTGCCCAGATCTTATAAAAGTTCTGGCTTGATCCCATGTGCCCTATCGACCACACAAACGCTTTCGCCCCGACATTGAGCGGGCGAAACAGCGCATGTATCTAACACGCAAGTGTCGCTGATCCATCTCTGTGAGCAATCCTGAGCAATCAG
>JAGSHA010000441.1 GCA_023954795.1 Oceanospirillaceae bacterium
GAACGAGCGTAAGCCATACCAGCCAAGAAACAGCGCGCCGCCCCATTGGGTGATGGAAAGCAGTGTCGGTGATTCGGAGACCAATACCCCCATACCCGCGATGCCCAGTGTAATAAACAGCGCATCAAAAAAACTGCATATACCGGCAATCGGCCAGTGGTATTCACGACGCAGTCCTTGTGTCAGCACAAACGCATTCTGTGCACCAATCGCCACGATCAGTCCGGCGCTGGTAGCTAAGCCTTTAAACAAGGCCAACAATTGGGCTGTCATCAACAGAGTCATCTGCTTTCCTCAAAACGGCTGTAAACAAGGTGCAATAGGGATGGCGCTATTCTCAGTCAGGCGGTAAAGTAAGTAAAACTAATGTTATTGATGTTTGATAAGAGAGATTAATGGTGCTGGATCTGCGTCAGATGGCGGCCTTGGCTGCGATCATTGAGGAACAGAGTTTTGAAAAAGCGGCGCGTAAGCTGCATATCACGCAGTCGGCGGTCTCTCAGCGTCTGCGTCAGTTGGAAGAGAAACTGGGGCAAACGCTGGTCGTGCGATCGAACCCGATACAGGCCACCCGGGCCGGTCAGCAGGCGGTGAAATACTTCCGTCAGGTCAGTATGTTGCAGAATGAGCTGATGGATGAATTGTCGCTGGAGCAGCAGAGCGGATACACCAAGGTGTCGATTGGGGTGAATGCGGACAGTCTGGAAACCTGGTTTCTGGATGCGATGGCCCCGTTGCTGAATGAGCGCCAGCTGCTGCTGGATATGAAGGTGGATGATCAGGATCAAACACATCACCTGCTGCGTACCGGAGAGGTACTGGGGTGTATTACCGCCAGCCCGGAAGCGATGCAGGGGTGTAGCTGTATCCCGCTGGGCGTAACGCCGTACCGCTGCCTTGCCAGCCCTGAGTATATCGCGCGTTACTTTCCTGATGGTGTGGACGCAGCCGGATTTTTCCGTGCGCCGGTGGCGGAATTTAATAACAAGGATGAGTTGCAGAACCGCTATCTGGAGAAGTTTTTTGATGTCGCGCCGGGGGATTATCCCCGTCACCGTATCCCATCATCCGTTACCTTCTTTGAGATGATTTTGCGTGGATATGCCTGCGGTATGGTGCCGGATCAACAGAGTCGGGAGATGGTTGAGGCGGGTAAAGCGGTGGATATGACGCCGGGGCGTTATCTGGCTATTCCGCTCTATTGGCATGTCTGGAATCTGAAATCAGATCTGGCGAAATCCCTGACCCATTGTCTGACAGATGCGGCAGGTGTTTATCTGGACAGTTTTGATGATCATCCCGATCTGACCCATCCGGGTTAGATCGGTAAAGCGCGAGTGGTCGCAATGCCACTGGCGCTTTCAGCACGTGCAGACGCGATCAGATATCGGTGAAGATCTGCTCAGCGGACAGACGAGACTTTGGCAACGACGCGTTAAAGTCGGCTTCGCTGCGGTAACCCAATGCCACAACCACCAGACTGGTTAAACCTTTCTCACGCAGACCCAGTGCGTTATCCAGAATCTTCGGATCAAAGCCTTCAATCGGGCAGGCATCCACTTCCAGCGTCGAGGCGCCCAACAGCAACGTGCCGAGTGACAGGTAAACCTGCTTTTCGATCCAGTGCTGGGTGTCTTTCATATCAAACTTGTGCAGATCGTAGTAGAAGCTGCGCACGCCATGCTGGGTCTGTTTAGCTTCTTCGGAGGCAAAACGACCGTCCTGATCTTCCTGTTCCAGCACATTGTTCAGGTGTTCACCTTCCAGCTGCTGGCGGGCGCACAGTACGACCACATGGGACGCATTCAGAATTTTAGGTTCGTTGTACGGATACTCCGCAGACGTTGCACTGGCGACCTGTTTTTTACCTTCCTCGGTGCTGGCAATGACGTAGTGCCAAGGCTGAGAGTTAACGGATGACGGGCTGAAACGCAGCAGGGTGCGGATCTGCTCGAAGGTTTCATCGTTGATCTTCAGCGCTGGATCGAAGGCTTTGGTGGAGTGACGGTTTTGTGCAAAGTGGGCGATGTTCATCGTTGTATTCCTGTCGTTGAGACGGCTGTTCAGCCATTCATATCTGCTGTTGGGTACGTGCTGTAACCGCTGACGCCGCCACCAAATAAGCTATTTGCGTCAAAGTCAGCGAGCGGGATGTTCCGGGCCAATCGATCTGGCAGGTCCGGGTTGGCAATAAAGGGCCGACCAAAGGCCACCAGATCTGCGTGTTGGTTGTTCAGAATCGCTTCCGCGCGCGGTTTGTCATAACGTCCGGCGACGATAATAGTGCCGTTGAATGTCTCTCGTAAAGCGGTACGAAATCCATCCGGGATTTGTGGCGCGTCATCCCAGTCGGCTTCTGACAGATGGAGATAACCGATACCCGCTGTATCGAGATATTCCGCTGCGCTCAGGATCGTCTCGATAACGTAGGGGCAGTCCATACCGCGTGCGGTGATGTAAGGGGCCAGACGCACACCCACACGGTCTGCGCCGATAACACCGGCAACCGTGTCAGTGACCTCTTTCAGAAAGCGCAGTCGGTTGGTCATGTTGCCACCGTACTGATCTGTACGCTGGTTGGATGTACTGCGCAGAAACTGGTCGATCAGGTATCCGTTCGCCGCGTGAATTTCGACACCGTCAAATCCCGCGTCTTTGGCGTTGATCGCCGCCTGACGGTAATCGTCAATCACCGCTTTTATATCGTCCTCAGACAGCGCGCGGGGTGTCGGGCACGCGACCATCTCCCCGGCATTCTCCCCGGCATAGTCTCCTTCGGCAATCCAGACAGCTGCATCCGGTGCGAGCGCGGAGGGTGCAACGGGTTTTTCGCCGTTGTGGAACACCGTATGAGACATGCGGCCCACATGCCACAGCTGCAGGAAGATACGCCCCCCGGCGTGATGAATGGCATCGGTGACTTGCTTCCAGCCATCGATCTGCGCCTGACTGTAAATACCTGGCGTAAAGCTGTATCCCTTGC
>JAGSHA010000405.1 GCA_023954795.1 Oceanospirillaceae bacterium
ACGCCGATGCCAGAGCAGTCGAATCGCCACGGGTTCCAGCTCGGCAAATGGTAACGGCAATGCCACCAACTCTTCCGCTCTTGGTAATACGCTGTAGATCCGTTTTCCGGCAATCATGGCCAGATCCGCGTCACAGAGCGCATTCATCGCCGTCATTAGATTATTGGTTTCCAGCCACACATCCCGCGTAAGCGCCTTACCAAAGAGCAACTGGTCCAGCTGGCGGTGTTCGTTAAAACCCGGTATCCAGAAGTGTACGAAGGGCAGTGCAACAAACTGCTCTACTGTCAGAGGCAATACTGCCGCAGGGTGGTCCCGCCGCAAGAGGCATACTGGCTCCTCATAACAAAGCACCCGAGAGTGAATATTCGCTGGCGCTTCATCCCCCAGATTTAAGATAAAATCCAGTTGCCCGGACGTGAGCGACTCCATGCTATACGCCTCAAGATTGACCACTTTTAAGCGCACGTGGGGTGCGGCAGCCTGCAGCGTTTTGATCAGCGGAGCCACCACCATTTGGGAAAACAGATCCAATATGCCGATACGAAACGTACGCCGCAACTGGGAAGGATCCACGGTCACCGGTGCGACAAGCCGCAACATATCATCCAGTAACGGACGCAACATCTCATGCAGCTGCTCCGCCCTGGGGGATGGTGAAAGTCCATGCGATTGTCGGATAAACAATTCATCACCGAATAGCTGACGTAAGCGCTGCAAACTCCGACTCATAGCAGGTTGCGACAAATCCAATCGCTCCGCCGCACGGGTCACACTGCGCTCTTCCATCAACGCATTAAATGCCACCAGCAAACGAAGATCGACTTGCCCCAGCCCATCCAGATTCATTCAGTCTCTATCTCCGCTAATTTCCGATAACCAATGCGATACATCATAACGTACAGCACCGGTACCACGATCAGTGTCAGCACGGTGGCCACACCCAGACCGAATGTGATCACCACGGCCATACTGGCAAAGAAGTCATCAAACAGTAGCGGTATCATACCGAGAATAGTGGTTATTGCCGCCATACATACCGGCCGCACACGACTGACCGAGGACTCAAATACCGCCCGATACGGATCCTGTCCAGACGCCAGCGCCAGATTGATCTGATCCAACAGCACGATGCCATTCTTCAGTAACATACCCGAGAGGCTGAGAAAGCCAAGCAGCGCCATAAAGCCAAACGGCAGATCCAGCACCAGCAAGCCAAGTGTTACGCCAGTAATTGCCAACGGCACCGTCGCCCAGATGGCGAGCGATTTGCGCAGCGCATTGAACAGCAGCACGGTAATCACAAACATACTCAGGAAACCGATTGGCATAGCAGCCAGCAGTGGTGCCTGTGCATCGCGGGCACTTTCGTATTCGCCCCCCCATTCCAGACTGTAGCCCGGTGGCAATGTTATCGCGTCTATCTGTGGCCTCACTCGGCTCAACAAGGCGCTCGCTGGCTCCTGTGTCAGCGGATCAGGATCAGCCAATACGGTGATTGTACGCTTACGATCCCGCCGCATGATCAACGAATCCTCCCACTGCACCTCAAAACTGCCAACCACCTGCTCGACCGGGATATAGGACTGATATACCGGACTCCAGACTTTCAGGTCTGGCAGGTTATCAATATTCAGACGCTCCGCATCTGGCGTGCGTGCGATGATCGGCATCAACTCAGCACCATCACGATAGAGCCCGATGGTCTTCCCACTGAAATTCATCTGCAGCATCGCATCCAGATCCTGCTTGCTCACCCCTACCCTGCGGGCCTGAGCTTCCAGAAACTGTGGTCGGATGATTTTATTGCGCTCACGCCAGTCGTGGCGAATGTTCGCGGCCAGGGGATCATCCCGCAACACGGCCTGCACTTCAGAGGCCAGCACGCGTAACGTATCCGGTTCCGGTCCGCTAACCCGGACTTCTATTTTGGCGTTCGTGGACGGGCCAATCTCCAGACGTTTCAATTTGAACTGCGCATGGCTGTATTGCTCGCGCAGATGTGCATCCAGATCTATCAGCAATGAGTCGATCGCTTCAGTGTCTTTCGTACGCACCAGCAACTGACCGTACGCGGCGTAGCTTTTCTCCGGGCCATAGGTCAGCATAAAACGCATCGCCCCTTTACCCGTAGTCGTTGCAGCGTACTCGACCCGTTCATCCGCCAGCAACCAGGCTTCGATCTCTCCGGTATCGGCGGCCGTATTACGGATATCCGTCCCTTGTGCACGCCAGTAGTCCACCAGAAACATCGGCGTCGTGGAAGATGGGAAGAACACCTGTTTCACCGAACCAAATCCAACCACGGCAACCACCAGCGCTATCAGAACAACACCCATGGTAGCCCAGCGAGCACGCATACACAGGTCCAATAACCATCGATAAGCTGTGAAGAGCCCGCCCTTGTAGGGATCTACCTCGCCATCATCTGGAGAGGTTTCAACTTCTTTGAAGAATACGCTGCAGAAAAAAGGGGTTAGCGTAATCGCGGTAACCCAGGAGAGCAGCAGGGAGATCAACAACACATAAAACAGTGACCCGGCAAATTCACCGGTCGCATCCTGAGACAGACCAATCGGTGCAAATGCGATCACCGCGATCACCGTTGCGCCCAACAGGGGCAGCTGGGTATGCCGCACCGTCAGGCTCGCAGACTCCAGCCGATCGAGTCCACGCTTCATATTGATGAGCACGCCTTCAGTCACCACGATGGCATTGTCCACCAGCATCCCCAGCGCGATGATCAACGCCCCCAGTGAAATCCTCTGCAGATCAATGGCGAATAGCTTCATAAAGATGAAGGTACCCAGAATCGTGAGCAGCAGAATCAGCCCGATCAGCAAACCACTGCGCAACCCCATAAAGACTAACAGCACCAGAATAACGATACCCACCGCTGCGGCGAGGTTATAAAGGAAACTGTTGACTGACTTGGCGACTTCCTGCGGCTGATTATAAAGCTGCGAAACCTCCATACCGATTGGCCGCGCATACTCCAGCTCAATAAGCTTTTGTTCCACAGCCGCCCCGACATCAACAACATTAACACCCGACGCAAATGATATACCCAGATGCAGCGCCGGCTGACTATCAAAGCTGACCAAGTTACTTGGCACTTCAGCATAACCACGCTTGACCTTCGCCACATCTCCCAAGGAGATCAGTTCATTCCGCCCCGGCTCACTGATGATCAGATCTTCAAGTTCGCGAATATTGGTGAACTCCCCCGTGGGCGAGATCCGGATATACTCGCTGCCAACACGCGCGTAACCCGCGTTTGACACAACATTCTGCGTCGCCAGCAAGCTATAGAGATTATCGAGCGAGATCCCAAGGCTGTTCAGCTTGATTCGAGATATTTCGATCTGAACTTCTTCACGTTGTCGCCCGGCCTGCTC
>JAGSHA010000217.1 GCA_023954795.1 Oceanospirillaceae bacterium
ACCACCCTCAAACCAGATCTTAGAACTGGCATCCATAAAGGATTTGAACGGTCCACTCACGCTGCCCATATACGTTGGACTCCCAAAAATGATCGCATCGGCTTCATTCAGCAAATCCCAATTCACTTCGTCCACATCTGCGACTGACACCAACGTGACCTGCGCACCGGCTTGTTCAGCACCTGTAGCAACCGATTGAGCAACGACTTCGGTATGACCAAAACCACTGTGGTATGCGACCGCGACCTTAATCTGTTGAGACATAATTTTGTGCTCCGTATACTCAGATTCTTCAAGAGGAATCGTTTTAATGTGGAGCCAGCATATCTGCGCCTGCTTAATTCATAAAATGCATAAATAAGATAATCATCATGCGAAATCCGAATTTACGTACCATGGATCTGAACCTGCTCATTATCCTGCTTGAGTTGCTGGAAGTACGTCATGTCACACGTGCTTCAGAAAAGCTCAACATGAGCCAACCCAAAGTCAGCCGAGCGCTACAGAAGCTGCGCGATGCATTTGGAGATCCGCTACTGGTGCGTACGTTGGATGGATATGACCTGAGTGCGCGCGCTGAACGACTATTGCCTGAACTGAAGTTGCTGCTGAAGAGTCTGGAGCGGATGGTGGCAGAAGAAAACTTTAACCCCCTCACCTCCACCGAAACCGTTCGTATCTATGCAGTTGATCTGGAAGTGATCGCCTTTCTGCCAAAATTATTCGCAAAATTACGCGAACATGCGCCCAACATGACGCTGGATATTCGAAGTGAACCGCGGGATCATTTCGACCTATTGGAAGCAGGAGACGTTCACTTTTCCCTGAGCGGAAAAATCCCTGCCGTCATGCAGGATCAATATCGAATGATGCCTCTGGCGACCGCTCACATGGTCTGTATGATGAATGCTCACCACCCGCTGGCGAGTAAAAAGCTCTCTTTAAAGGACTATTTGGACTGTTATCACGGTTACGTATCGATCACCAACGAAGGGCCGGCGATGATTGATCGTTACCTGCATAAATTGAATCGCACCCGTCAGCTAACAACCCGGTTGCCCAACTTCACCTCGGCCGCCTATTTTTGCGAAACCACCGATCTGATTGTCGCCCTACCAGAAATCATCGCCCCGATGGTCATTCAGGGACGAAATCTCATTTGTAAATCACTGCCCGATGAAATCGAATTGGAGCCCACAACATTCAATCTATACTGGCATGCTCGTCATCATCAGGACCCGATGTGCCGGTGGGTGCGCAGCTTATTTTCTGCACACACCGAGTTACGAACCAAGACAAGCCTTGATCCTGCCCCTTAAAAAGATGTGATTATCTGTCGGGACTGATTTTCGCGTGATGAATCAGATTGTGAAACACCGCCGGATGGTCAGTCAGATTACGGTAGCCGTGAATACAATCTGCCGCAAAACGCAATGCTGAGCCTTCCGGCATCGGTAGCCATTCCCCATTAAGTAATAACTCCATATCCCCTTTCACCACAATGACGTGCTCAGTCGTACCCTGTTCATGCGGGTCTGCAACTCGCTCATAACCCGGCATCAGAGTCAGCTCGATCATCTCGAAACCAAAGCGTTCATCATAGGTGAACATGGATGCCATCAACATATCATCGCTCACCGGTTTACGGCGTAACTCCGTTGCCGTACGCACGCGCGCATCCTGATTATCTGCAGGCTTAGGTTCAATAAACGTCGACAGTGCTGTCTCGAATCCTTCAGCGATCTTCCAAAGGGTTGCCAGCGTGGGGCTCGATTCACCACGCTCTATCTGGCCCAGCATTGCTTTGCTGACGCCTGTCGCCTGCGAAGCCCGGTCCAAACTCCACTTCTTGGCTTTACGAATTGATTTCAGGGTGACAGCAAAATGCTGATTACGATCGTCCAAACAGATCACTCCACACAAAGATTAAACAATCACAAACACCTTGTGCGCTATAACGCACACATATAGTATCAGACCAATTATACGTTATAACGCACAAAATACAGTGATGCTTTGTGTGGCTTTTCATCTTAAGGGAGATGACCCAATGCTCGGCTTACTCAACCTGTCTCGCTTCTCTGCCGGCATTATTGCGGTGCTGGTGGGATACACCAGCTCAGCAGCGATTATCTTTCAAGCTGCGGAGGCGGCTGGCGCTACACCGGAACAGATCAGTTCATGGTTATGGGCGCTAGGCTTAGGGATGGGCATCACCTGTATTGGCCTGTCACTGAAGTATCGCGCCCCCATCCTGACCGCCTGGAGTACCCCCGGTGCCGCTCTGCTGGTCACTAGCCTCGAGGGGGTCTCAATGAACGAGGCCATTGGCGTTTTTATATTCTGTTCGGTGCTGATCACCGTAAGTGCTCTTACCGGATGGTTCGACAAGTTGATGCGATTTATCCCCTCTTCACTGGCCACAGCTATGTTGGCAGGCGTGCTATTCCAGTTTGGTCTGAATATGTTCTCTGCACTGGCAGATCAACTGTTACTGGTAGGCCTGATGTTGACCACGTATTTACTGATGAAACAGCTGATGCCGCGCTATGTTATTCCACTAACGTTAGCCGCGGGGCTCGCGCTGGCTGGTTTTCAGGGGGCCATACATCTGGATGAGCTGAACTGGCAGATCACGACACCGGTGCTGATGATGCCCGAGTTTTCACTGCAATCGCTGGTGGGTATTGGAATTCCGCTGTTTATTGTGTCGATGACATCCCAATACATGCCCGGCTTGGCGGTATTACGCGCCAACGGATATAAGACACCCGCATCCCCACTGATCGGCTGGACTGGATTTACCGGAGCCGTGCTCGCACCTTTCGGTGGTTTTTCCATCAACCTCGCCGCCATTACGGCAGCGATCTGCGCCAGCAAAGAAGCCGATGCCGATCCACAGAAGCGGTATTTCGCATCGATCTGGGCGGGTATTTTCTATTGTCTGACCGGCATCTTCGGTGCCACTGTCGCAGCGGCCTTTGATGCGTTTCCGACCGCACTGATTGTCGCCATTGCAGGCCTCGCGCTACTAGGCACCATCGGCAACAGTCTGGCGGCCTCTTTGAGGGATGAGTTAGAACGCGAAGAGGCCCTGCTGACCTTTATGGTCACGGCCTCCGGGCTGACAATACTGGGCGTTGGATCAGCATTCTGGGGCGTTGTTCTGGGCCTGACCGTTCATCAACTGAAACGGCTTACCCGATAAACGGTGCCCACAAACGCTTTGATTATGTCGATTCTGCCTCAGACGCCTGATGCATCGTTTCAAGCATCAGGCGCAACCCTTTACCCAACTCAACCTGAGAGGTCATGTTGTAACGCTTCACAGTTTTACCTGGATCGCCCAATGAAACCGCAATATCTCCAGAGCGAGCCGTCGCATATTCAACATCCACCTTGGTGCCCGAAATCATCGATAACACCTGCGCCAGCTGATTAATAGACGTAGACTGGCCGGTACATACGTTGTACACCGATGCTTCACCCCGTTGCTTGTCCATCGCAGCCATCAAGTAACGCACCACATCATCCACATAGATAAAATCACGTGTTTGACGCCCATCTCCGTATATTGTTAGCGGTTGCTCCTTTTTGAGGCGATCGATAAATATAGAAATGACACCTGAGTACGGTGAATCTGGATTTTGTCGTGGACCATATACGTTAAAGAAGCGTAGTCCGACGGTAGAAATACCATGAGATAACCATGCCACACGAGCATGATATTCCCCGGCTAATTTATCTGCACCGTACGCACTAATCGGACGAGGCGTTGAGCGTTCATCCAAAGGCACGGTCGCATTATCGCCATACACCGCTGCAGAAGAGGCATATACCACCGGTGTAGATTGTTGAAAATCATCAGCCCGTGCAGCATCCAGCACGTTGATCGTTCCTTGCAGATTTACCCGATGCGTACTTAGCCAGTCAGACATTGATTGTGCCACTGACGAAATAGCCGCCAGATGAAAACAGCCATCCACTTCCACCATTGCCGCTTTTACAATCGCGGGGTCCGCAACGTCACCCAATACCAGTTCCGCCTTATCATTCAAATTATCTACTGATCCCGTCGATAGGTTATCGAGAACACGTACCTGGTCCCCCCTTTCAATCAACGCATCACATAGATGTGAGCCAATAAAACCGCATCCTCCGGTTACCAGATATCTCATGTCAGTCTCCTTTTCTCAAATGTCTGATGAGTATCTAGCAATTGCGCGGCCAATCTATTTATATCTTATTTTTCAAAGTGTTATGGATTTTCGATTGGTTATTAGCGTCACATTGAATCGCAAAATGAGAATTGTCGTTGCAGTCTGCGGATTAATCGAACGATAACAGACTCCAAACTCAACACTTGATACCAACGACCACTTAACCCACTGATATTTAGGATGTTGTAAAACTCTGGCCACGTGTTTGCTTCTATAGATAAGAAAGCACAAGGGGGTCTGTATGCAGTTACATCAAAGAACAATATTTCAACTGGTGGATAGCCGCACCATCGGGGGTATTGAAAGCCACATCCTCAATCTCACTCGCTGGTTAGTGTCACATGGATATCGCACTGAAATTGTATTTCTTCGTGGCTATAGCAACCCTCATCCATTGCAGGATAAGTTGGCATCGGGGCACATCAAGTCGCGCACCTTAAACGGCACTGCAGCACTGATCCAACTACTGACAAAACACGACTGTCTGTTAGCAACCCATGGATATAAAGCAGGACTGATCGGGCGTTTAGTGGGCAAGCTCTGCCGTACACCGGTGGTCTCCACCTACCATAACGGCGACTTGGGTAGCGGCAAGTTGCGATTCTACACCTGGCTAGATGCATTAACGTCGGTATTGGCCAGCGGAACAATCTGTGTCAGCCCAGAGATCAAGCACCGCCTTCCGGCCCAGTCACTTCTGCTGCCCAATTTTGTGAAAGGCAACCATATCCCCACCCCACCCGGGCAACAGGTCGCATTCGTGGGCCGCCTATCAGAAGAAAAAGGCCCCGATCAATTCGCCCTCATGACACGGCAGTTTGCCAAAGAGGCTGACCTTCAGGTGTACGGTGATGGTCCGCTGCGTAAAGAACTGGAAATGTCTGAACCCCATCTGCACTTCAACGGTAACGTCACCATGGAGATGCACTGGCATAAAATTGGGTTGCTCTGTATTACCAGCCGTTGCGAAGGGTTACCGCTGGTCGCATTGGAAGCGATGGCTCGTGGAATCCCTGTTGTCTCCTTTTCTCTCGGTGCATTACCTCAGCTGATAGCTCATGGACAGAACGGTTGGCTCATTGACCCCGATGACCACGCCAGCTTTAAACAGGCCATCCATACGTGGCTAACGTTGTCTGAACAACAACGTCATGCAATGGGAGTTGCCGCCCGTGCGCGTATTAATCGAGAATATTCCAGCGATGTTGTGTGCCCCAGGATTGTTGACCTCTACTACCAGTCACTTCACCCACAGTCCAATTTTCGGATCAGTCCAGACAAGGGGCATCTATGATCCGTACTCTGATGAGGTGCCACAGCAGCCACCGGATAGTGCCACCGTTATTGCCTTTGCTAATAGCGTTGGCCATCTTCAATGCCATCCTGCCTGCGACGATAGAACATATTCGCGTATCAGGATTTGTCGATGCATTGTTGCAGGGGTTCGGCCAGAGCTTTGTTATCTGGCTAAGCCTTGCAATCTCGGTTTGGTTATATAACCGCAGTGATATTGATCGTACGACCCCGCCCAATATCGTTTTACTGATGTGCCTGCTTTTAAGCCTGATGCTAGCGGTACCACTGGCAACACTCAGCTGGTTTATCGTCGCTGTGCTCG
>JAGSHA010000474.1 GCA_023954795.1 Oceanospirillaceae bacterium
AGCGTAGCAATACATACAGCCACGATGCAGCCAAACCTGATCGCGTTACAGCTTATCTATTATGCCTGCAAAGATATGATGGAAGAACCCGGAAAACAGAGGGTTAAAGGCGCAAGAAAGGAAAAAGCAAAGATAAGCAGCGCCTGTGCTAACAAACGCTGCAGGCAGATCAGTTTTCTTGAATGACCGGACGGATCAGCAACTCACTGACATCCACATAGGCCGGCTGAGAGATCGCATACATAATGCCATTGGCGATATCTTCCGGTTTCAAGATAGGGCTCTCTTCCGCATACATATTATCTTTCACGGCACTACGAATTTTCTCATGCGCAATGCTATCAGGCAGCTCGGTATCAACAGAACCTGGCTGAATATCTGTCACCCGCACACCAAAGCGAATCGCCTCCTTACGCAAGGTATCAGAGATTGCTCGGACCGCATGCTTAGTGCCGCCATACACACCGGCGCTCTGATAGGTCAGGCGTGCAGCAACAGAACTGATATTGACGATATGCCCGTCCTTACGTTCAGCCATACCCGGATAAACGGCGTTAATGGCATAAAGCACACCTTTTATATTTACATCGATCATCCGATCCCACTCATCGACGCGACCCGACAAAATCGGACTAATTGGCATAGTGCCAGCATTATTGATCAGGATGTCGATACCGCCCTTTTCTGCCAGCTGCCGCCCAACCGCCTCCATACCTGCGCGATCAGAGACGTCAACGACAGCAATTTCGCAACTGCCCCCGCTGGCGGTTATCGTCTCAGCCAAAACTTCCAACTTCTCCTGACGACGAGCAGATAACACCACGTGCGCGCCTTCAGTCGCCAGCAGCTTTGCAGTTGCTTCGCCGATCCCGCTACTTGCACCGGTAATCCATACTTTTTTATCTTTTAACTTCATACTGTTACCACGTAATCTTCATCTTCAGAATAAGCAATTGAGGAGACCATAAATCCTACCGCACCCACGGACCATAAACCATTCACGATCAGTTCTCCCTCACCTTCATCCGCATACTTCCGCGTCCAGACATAGGTTTCACCTACCTCTGACATCAGTGCCTCAGCTTCAAACTCATCTTCTATCAACAGGGCATTTTCACCCGAGGCATTGATTACTTTAGGCTGAAATTTCACTTCCCATTCAGCGTATGTCATCTCAACTGTTGTGATACCCATGATGCACTCCAACTTATCGTGGACATTCCAATACCAGAGCTTAGAAAAACCGCCACAAACAAAAACGCCGCCACAAGCAACTAAGCAGATGGCGGCGATAGCATAACCAGACTCAATGCTTAACGATGCTTGAACTCCGGCTTACGTTTTTCGGCAAATGCCGCCATACCTTCTTTGCAATCTTCAAAAGCAAAAGTCGCTTCAAATGCACGACGTTCAAAGCGCAAACCATCTCTCAGGTTCGCATCAACAGCCATATTGACCGCTTCTTTGATGTAAGTAACCGCAGGGCGAGAATTGGATGCGATCTTACGTGCAGTTTTGAATGCCGCCTCAAGCAGCTCCTCAGCAGCAACGATGCGAGACACCAGACCCGAGCGTTCTGCTTCTTCAGCATCCATCATGCGACCACTCAGACACATCTCCATCGCTTTAGCTTTGCCAATGGCTTTGGTTAAACGCTGAGTACCGCCAGCACCTGGCATCGTACCGATACCAATCTCCGGCTGACCAAATTTGGCGTTATCCGCCGCAATGATGAAGTCACACGCCATCACCATCTCACAGCCGCCACCCAACGCAAAACCGGCAACCGCAGCGATCACAGGCTTACGCGCGTCATCAATCGCACGCCAGCAATCACGCTGAATATACGGAAAGTCCTTCTGATACAGATCAACGAAGGACTGGTCCTTCATTTCCTTGATATCCGCACCTGCCGCAAACACCTGATCACCACCGGTCAGCAGAATACAACCTACAGCGTCGTCCGCTTCCAGTGAATCAATCGCCTCACCCACTTCACGGGTCAGCGTGACGTTCAACGCGTTCATCACTTTCGGGCGATTCAGGGTAATCGTGCCGACCCCATCTTTGACATCAACCAGAATACATTCGTAGCTCATGCTTTGATCCTTGCTCAGTTATTCTTCATAAGGGGCAGTCACCTGCCCCTGCGTATGCGTCTCAGACGCCCGATATTATTTCGGGTGACGACGGCTCTGCACGACGCGGAAGCGGTTCGCTACGTAAGCCAGATCCGACAGACACGCATTCGCCGCTGGGTTGCAGCCGGTTGCGTGGAAGTCAGAGAACGCAGCGCTCTGGTTTACAAAGACACCGCCCGTCAGGTTACAGGACAATGCAACACCCGCATCCAGAGAGGCTTCTTCGATCTGATCCAAGACGTCGTCGCTGGAAGAGTAGCAACCCATGGTGATCGCACCGTGGTTCTTCACCGCTTTGTTGGCCAGCGCAATGCTCTGCTCGGTGCTGTCAGTCTTGATCACGAAGGAGATCGGACC
>JAGSHA010000157.1 GCA_023954795.1 Oceanospirillaceae bacterium
CATCCAGTTTGCGGGTGCGGGAATCACCCACGCGCTCCAGCTCACCTTCCTGCAGAACACGCAGCAACGATGCCTGTGCACGGGGTGTCAGCTCGATCACCTCATCGAGGAAGATGGTTCCGCCGTCTGCTCGTTCAAACTTGCCCGCGCGTGCATGAGTCGCGCCGGTATACGCGCCTTTCTCAACCCCAAACAATTCCGCTTCGATCAAATCATGGGGCAGGGTGGCGCAATTCACCGCAACAAACGGGTTGTCAGATCGGTCACTGCTGGCGTGTAGTCCTTTGGCCACGACTTCTTTGCCAACCCCCGTTTCACCCAGCAGCAGAATTGATACTTTGCTGCAGGAGGCTTTTTTAATCAGCTGACAGACGTTCTTAAATGCTTTTGACTGCCCCACCGATTTGTACAGCAGATCGTCATCGTTTCGCTGTTGGATGCTACTTTTCAGACAATCGATCTCTGACTGTAGCGCGAATAGCTCTTCAATGATCGGATCGGGCTTCAGATATCGTTCGATCTCTGTAGGATCATTCCACTCTTCAATCGGACGACCGATAATCGTGCAGTGTTCTTCGCCGCAGGCGCTGCATCCAATCTCTTTATAGAGCACCGTGCGTTGCATGTAATAGCTGGTGTAGCCACTGGCATAGCCAAGCAATGTCCAGCACACAGGCTCATCAGACGGACCGTAGTCGGCGACGTGAACTTCAGATTCATAGGACCCAAACCAGTCAAACTCACCGTAGAAGTGTCCTTTCTCGACATCAAATTCAAATTTGATGGGGCGGACCTTTACGATGCCTTCAATCATATGCATCTGAGGCCCAACCAAGAAAGCATCACCTGAGGTGAGATCTGGTCGGATTTTTTTTGCCAGCTCAGCATCACGCTGACCGGATTCATAGCCAAACCGCATCAGCAACGCTTTGGCACGTTCAAGCCCCAAAGAGTTGA
Source organism: Oceanospirillaceae bacterium (assembly GCA_023954795.1). Taxonomy (GTDB): domain Bacteria; phylum Pseudomonadota; class Gammaproteobacteria; order Pseudomonadales; family Balneatricaceae; genus Pontibacterium. The sequence continues at coordinate 958 of JAGSHA010000157.1, forward strand.
TGAGTTCCTTACGCAATGATCCCATTACGCCGGAGTGAATAAGCAACATCCGCTGTTCATTCAGCCAGATTTTGCCCTCTTCGACGTCGAATTTGATCTGCGACAGAAGGTCTTGCGCGGAAGGGCTGGGCAGCTCTTTACGCTCTGTCTTCATTATATTTTTTTTGTAATTGTTCTTATTAATGAACTCTGGATACAGGCAGCCAATGCAGCACTGAATTCAGAGAGGTTCTGCAGTCCACTCTGTATTGTCTACAGGTTTCCCGTCAGCCCTTAGCACTCTACCCCTATTTTTGGCAGATAAGTGCGTAAAAGAAAAGGAGTTTTTTGAGATTTTGAACTAACGGACCAGTCCAAAAACGAACACATCATATTTGTGCATTCGCCTTTCGAAGTTGGCGTTGAGCAAAGAGATAAGGGAATGAGGATAGTCGAACTTTGTACGTTAGGATGGGCGCTGCGATTCCCTATATATGTTTGCTCTATCCGACCTACGAAAACCGTTAACTTTACAAAAGTTAACTTAGTATTAGATTCTTTGAATATATAGTCGGTGATAACATACCGCGACGTGAGTTATTCCATAATCAGATTTGACAGGAGTCGAACAATGAAAGGTCTCGTGAAAGCACTTTCTACAATTTCTCTGGCAGCACTGGTAGCGATGCCAGCCATGGCTGAGGAGCCGTTTGAAAAAGAGATTGAAGCGCGAAAAGCCCACATGCAAGTTGTGAAATATAACATGGGTATTTTAGGTGCAATGGCTAAAGGGAAGCGTGAATACAATGCTGAACTGGCAGATGCAGTAGCAAAAAACCTGTACAGCGCTGCAGCTATGAACAATATGACCATGTGGCCAAAAGGATCTGATAACAGCGTTGAAGGTTTGGAAGAACTGACCAAATCAAAACCTGAAATGTGGGCAGATGACTCCGAAGTGGGTGATAAGCATATGGCATGGGTTAAGGCATCCGAAAGCATGTCTACTGCTGCGGGTCAGGGTCTTGGGAGCTTGAAAGAAGCGATGGGACCGTTGGGTAAATCCTGCAAAGGCTGCCACAAAGCCTATAAAGCGAAGTAAGCTTTTCGTTACCTCTGCGTTAGTGTCATCACTGGCGCAGAGTCTTCTGGCTTCTTCGCCGAGCCGCACATTGTCGTTTTCAGGTATGATGCGCGATAGCGTTTGAATCTATTCGAGTCCTGTTTTGCCTCACACTGATCTGCACCCCTTTGAGCTTCGTCATCCTGTATTTGCTGACTGTTTATCTGACAATGTCCGTACATTGCTGGAATTTGTCACGCTTCGTTATGCAAAGCAGGAGCATCGCGAACTAATAGAGTGGATTAACATCGAGCGCATTTTGTTGGACGGTGCGCCAGTACGCCCCGATCACTGTCTCAAGGCAGGGCAAGTAGTGTCCGTCATGATGCCCGGTCATTGGGAAGGTGCAGTGGATACCCAATGGTATAAAGTCTGGGAAAACGCTGAGATCCTGGCTGTATATAAGCCTGCATTGCTACCCGTGAGCCGCACAACTCGCAACCTGTACAACACGTTGATACAACTCGTGCGTCGTCAGACTCCATTTTATGATGCGCATCTGCTTCACCGCCTGGATACGGAAACCGACGGTCTTATCCTCATCGCTAAGGACAAAGACGCTGATCGAAAATGGAAAAAGCAGCTTGATCAGCTGATCGAGCGGAAGATATACCATGCTGTGGTATCAGGCCATCCAGAGTGGCTAAGCACAGAGTTCGAGTGCGAGCTGTCGGAACGACTGGACAGTGCAATTCGCAGTCAGGTTTATGTCGCAGGAGCTCAGTCCTCTGCGCTGTATAGAAAGCCCCGATGGAGTAAAACGGCATTTCGGGTATTGTCCCGTGATGACGACACCAGCCTCATTGAATGCGAGTTGTTTACCGGACGTAAGCACCAGATTCGCACGCAACTGGCGTTCCTCGGATATCCAATTATCGGTGACAAGATTTACGCGCATGATGGACGCTTCTATCTGAAGAGATTGGAGGCCCCGCTATCTGAAGGCGATTATGAGGTATTACAATCATCGCATCACAGGCTGACAGCCGTGGAGTTGGTTATACGCCCAGACGCCGAGAGCCCCAGTATCCGTCTGCGGCTAAATCAGATCTAACGTTTTCCCAAACAAACTTTACAAAAGTTAACTCAGTATTAGATTTTCCGCATATTAAGCCAGTGCTAACATAGCGATGGGTTTTGTGCGGTAAGAGATCGCCTCCCAAGGAAAGCTTTTACCCAGTTCAAGGGCCTCAGAATGATTCAAGTAGCTACCCGTCGCATGATCCAGGTTTGGGATCTGCATACCCGTATTTTTCACTGGTCGCTGGCCAGCCTGTTTGTATTCCTGATTATCAGCGGTGATCTTGGTGATGACCTGATCGAATGGCATTTTTATGCGGGTTATCTGTTATCAGGTTTAATTGTCTTTCGATTGATATGGGGCGTAGTGGGTTCGGAATATTCACGTTTTGTCTCGTTTATTCGGCACCCACTGCATACATTGGGTTACGCAAAACGCATGTTTCAAGGTACCGCGGAACATCATTATGGACATAACCCCGCAGGAGGCATGATGGTGGTTGTGCTCTTATTGCTGTTAAGCGTTCAGGTCGCCAGCGGCTTGGTGACAACAGATGATGTGATCTGGGACGGGCCTTTTTACAGTGCGGTGAGTGATGATTTGGCTGAGCTGGGCAGTATGCTGCATCACCAAATACAGAACGTGTTACAACTGCTTGTCGTATTGCATGTGGCGGCGATCATCTTTCATCGTTTCAAATACAAAGATGCCTTAGTGCCTGCAATGGTACACGGCAAAAAGCCCGATCAGGGTGGGGCAGTATCAACCAGCGGTGCAGGTGTGCTTGCCAGCCTCATTGCACTGTCGTTGTCGGCAGGCTGGGTGTTGTACCTTTTTAGCCTGCCGCTGTGATGTAAAATCAGCCCTCGCAAGACTCTTCCGCGGGCATGCCCAGATTCTTAGTGCCTAATGTGTCGGCCGTCTCGATCACCGGGGACGGCTTACCAATTAAATAGCCTTGCGCATACTTCACGCCCAGACGTTTTAATACCACCAAAATCTCTTCTGTTTCTACAAACTCCGCAATAGTTGTCATATGAAAGCCACTAACCATCTCGGTCAGGCACTTCACAAATATTTGCTCTTGCGGGCTGCGATGCAATTCGCGTACATAGGAGCCGTCCATCTTGACGTATGAAAGTGGCATCTGCTTAAGATAGCTGAAGGATGAGAACCCAACGCCGAAATCATCCAACGCAATGCGACAGCCGGATACCGCCAGCTTCTCCAGTGTGAGCAGTGCTGACTGGAAGTCAGACAGAAAGGCGGTTTCTGTAATTTCAATAATGATCTGGTCAGGTGAGATACCGTGACAATCGCACAAACGGAAGAAAGTACGATCAAACGTTGGGGATTGGATGCTAGGTGCTGAGATATTAACCGCCAGACTAATAGGGGCGTTTCCGTTATCCCTGTTATATGCGGCAAGGAACTTCATGGATTCAGCCAGCACCCAAGTGTCTATCTGGCCAATCAACCCTGTACGCTCAGCTACGGGAATGAAGTCACCCGGAGGGATAACTTCATTGGGGCCACTTTGCATTCGTAACAAAACCTCGTAGTGGCTGATCGAATTATCGGTGACATCCAGAATAGGCTGAAAATACAGGCGAAACAGATTATCGTTCAATGCCAGACGGATTTTCTCTTGCCATGTCAGATCAGCCTGCATCCGATCAATCATCGCCCGGCTCGCATCATACAGGTGCCATTTTCCCTGTCCCTGCTGTTTCGCGGTATACATCGCCATATCGGCGGCGGCCAGGAGTTCTTCATCTCGGGTTCCGTGATCCGGATACAATGCGCCGCCCAGGCTGCAACTGAAGTGCTGGATCGATCCATTGGACATGCGCAGCTGGGTATCCAGCAAAGTGGACAGTTTTGCCATCACCGCGCGGGCGGTCGTGGCGGACGCACGGGGTAGCAGGATGACAAACTCATCACCGCCCAAACGCGCGACGACATCTGAATCGCGGGTGTGTTGTTCAAGCAGCTGTGCGATATAGATTAATACGGAGTCACCAACATTGTGACCGGCTGTATCGTTGATGTACTTAAAGCGATCGGCATCGATAAACAGAAGGGCACCACGACTGCCACGCTCTAATAAACGACTCAGGTGTTTTTGGAAACTGTGTCGGTTTTGCAAACCTGTGAGCGTGTCATGGGTTGCCAGCCATGAAAGCTTATTCTCTGCTTCCACACGCTTAGTCAGGTCCATGCCTACGGAAAGGATGGCTGGTTTTCCTGCTTCACTTTCGACCAGTGAATGCAACCAGGTTACATAACGTAATCCACCATCACTGTCTTTGAGCTGTGCTTCGTGTTGGTAGCGCGGTGGGTCGATATTGTCCAAATCCTGCAAGCGTTCTAACCACGCTTCAGGCATGGAGTCGGGCACGTGTAATGACTGAAAGTCAGGCAGTGGGGGATCCATTTCTCCTGAATTACCGATGACTTCACGCCCCCATCGATTCATCAGTTCGATCTCTCCATCACGAGACTGTGTCAGAATAATCAATGGAGCCGTATCCAGCAGGCGTGATACAAACTGGCGCGCCCTAGTTTGCTCAGTCATCTGGGTATGCAGCTCGCGTGTATTATCCGCAACCGTTTGGTTCAGTGCCTCCAGCTCATCACATACTTTGAGCGCGGTCCGTTCGAGAACGTCTAGCTCATCAGTAAACCAGCGACGATTGCGTGGCGAAATATGTTTGCGGGCTTGTCCAAACTCGCTTCCTGCTAGCAGCGGCAGGGCGCGGGTAATTCTTGCTAGTTGACGTGTCGGTTTGAGTATTAGCATAAACAAAAGCAATTCAGCCAAGACCCATCCGAGCACACCGACTGTGACGCCCCTATTTATGGTGCTTTCTAACAGGCGACGGTTTTCAGTGACGTTTTGCAGGGAAATAAAACGAGGTTGAGCATTGATCGATTCAACACCACCGGTTAGCAACACATGCATTCGATAGTGAATATTCTCGTCAGACTGAAACACGCTATCATCCGGCGTAGGAAGATCCGTTTGAATGGCCTTTAACACATCCGCCTGAGTCTGGAAGTTACTCAATGCCCATGTATGTAACCCCCAATTAGGCATCATGCGTGCGTCAGTAGAAGAGGCTCTGTCTGACACGGGAATAAGAACGCCTAAATCCACTCCCAGCAGGTGTTGAAATGACACCACAATTTCTGAGATGTTGCGCCCGATGACGATCGCGCCGCGAACCTCGCGACTGGTAATGAACGGCTCGACAACGTAGTAAGTACACTGAGAGGTACAACTCATAAAATATCGCGGAGCGACATCTTTAGCGGCCATTCGGGCTATCTCGCGTACCTGTTCAAGTTCCTGAGCATCTATTTGGTCTTGGTGATGCAATCCGCCGAGCTGAGCGCCCTGTTCGTCAAACATGTAAAGATAATTAAGATTAAGGTTGAGCGCCAGATTGAGCCAGTGGGGGTGTAACGCTGCTTGAAGTCCTTCACTATTATGCTGCAGCATCGATCCAGACACATTTGCCAAATTGGGTAGCAACAGCGCTAACTGGATCTGCTGATCTCGTGACTCTCTTAAAAGGGAATTTAGCACCTGATCTTGTTGCAGGACTGATCGCTCTGCGTTTCGGTCTGCTTCCTGTAACAAGGTATTGGTATACAGCATGACCATCGACAAACTGATGGCGACCAGCACCATGCTGAGGAAAAGAACCGCTTTCCATCGGATACTGAATTGAGCCTGCAGCATCAATTTTCCCCTTTCATAGCTCAGAAGCTATAAACCAATTGCAGCGCGTAGGTTTCCCAATCACGCTCTGTGTCTGTGCCTACCGGGTTATCTGCGCCGGATAGCCAGGCTGTACCGTGAGTATTATGATATTCGCCACGAGCAAACCAATTGGGTGCAAAATCCCAACGTACGCCTAGCATCCAGCTTTTACCAAAACCAACATGTGAAGGGTCGAATTTCTTATCACCATCTCGATCTTCGTCATTCACGATCTGCTCGCCGTAACGTATAGAAAACGTGAGATCGGGGTCATATCGATAGTCCGCCTGCGCGTAGTAACTTTCACCTTTAGCACGAAAGTCTTCGAACCCCGGCCCGAAGCCTTTGACGTTATTTATCATCAATAAGTATTCGGCCGTAAAGGTCCAGTATTCGGTGTTGTACTGGCCAGAGTAGACCAGCATGTCTGAAATCACATGACCACCCAGAAGAGGGTC
>JAGSHA010000424.1 GCA_023954795.1 Oceanospirillaceae bacterium
CCAGAAGGCCTGAATCTCTTCCCGTCCGGTAAACGTGCCAAACGGACGCGCCTGCATCACAGCACCTTCTTCATACTGCGCTGCGCAACCCGCGGCATCCTGCGAGTTAAAGGCGTGCTGCCAGCGAGCGATGGCGGCTTTAGCGGCATCTAGTGTTGTGTTGTGATTAATCATCGTGATCTCCCATCCATTATCTTAGTTGGGATTACTGTACGCCCGGCGTTATGATCAAAAAACAGACCTATTAAAAATAATCGTTCGCTTTTTACGGATAATAAAATCCTATGAATAACCTGCGTCAGATGTCTGTTTTTGCCCGTATCGTAGAATGCGGATCGATCAGTGCCGCCGCTGATTCACTCGACCTGTCCAAATCGGTCGTCAGCCAGCATCTGAAAACACTGGAGTCAGAGCTAGGGGTGCCCCTGCTGAAGCGCACCACCCGACGCCAGACATTAACCCCAGCCGGTGAGTTGTTTTACACCCAGTGTCAGCAATTGAATCAACTGGCCGCAGATGCATGGGATCAGGCTCAAAGTAATCAGTCCGTTCCCCGCGGCAAAATTAAGATCACCGCCCCTCATGCATTGATGGGGCCGTTGATTGCCCCTGTTATCGGTCAGCTGATGCAGCAATATCCCCAGATCGAGCCACAACTGATCGCCAGCGATGATCAGCAGGATCTGATGCAACACGGGATAGATCTGGCCATTCGGGTGGGACATTCACAGGAAAGCAGTTATCGGCAACGGCGTATCGGCGCGTTTCGTGATGTGCTCTGCGGTAGTGCAACCTACATAAACAGTTGTCCCACCAGTTCCCTGAACTACGTTGCCAACCGCTGGCAGGGAAAACAGATTCAGCATCAGCTCCGCCATAAGGAAAACGAAAGTCAGCGTATGCTGGAATTCAAACCCGGTTGCACGGTTGATTCCCTTTACACCACACTCGCACTGCTGGAAGCCGGTGCCGGAATCGGCATTGTCCCCGACTTTATTCTCAACGCTAATACCTCCTCTCTCATCGAAGTGATGCCCGATTACCAACTGAGTAGCGTACCTATTTTTGCCGTACATCCTTATCAATCAGGTCTGCCAGTGGCGGTGGATGTCACACTTGGCGCGATCGAAGCGGCGCTACAACAGAATCAGGAAAGGCAGTAAAAGAAAGCCCCGTCTTCTATTGAAACCGGTGCTAATCGGGGACATAAGATGGAGAAATGAAGCAATCCAGCGGACTGTATAAGTTCCTACGTTCCAGCTGTGCGTTCAGATCTCTTCGGTTACAACAAACCTGACTTGATCAGGTCAAACGATTCCAGCATCCGCGCCACATACTGGTCCTTCGGGCAAAAGCTACTTTGTACCGGAGAGATCACATCTCTGCTCCAGATGATCCTATACCCATCTCATGCTCTCCCTCCCCTCCACACAAAGCATCTCTGATGGTACGTAATATCAATTTTGATAACGTTAGAAAATTTCATGTTGGTCTATTCACGCTGCGACCTTCTTCTAAGCCGTTGATTTTTGTTCGATCATATTCAAAGTGTAAACCTGATATTACACCCTGCGTATTCAGCGTTAGGATGCGTTAACAGTGCTTGTGACCTATATCTAAAGTTAATAACTTCGCCGCCTTGTGCCCGCCACAGGCGAATATCAACTCGCCCAAATCGCCACGATTAGAGGAGGGCCTTCCATGCTTTTTTGTAGGTTGATCGCAACCCTGTTAACGCTTAGCTTATGCAGCCTGCTTAGCCTCGCGCACGCGAAACCCTTAGATATTAAACACCTATCTTCCGCACCTTATGTTCCTGACCGGGTACTGGTTAAGTTTAAAGCGGGCTCAGCCGCCAGTGATATCGGACAAGCCCACCGCGCCGCCAACGGGCAACACCGGTCCACCCTAGAATCCATTGGCGTGCAGGTCATCCAGGTACCCAGTGGTCATGTCCCCGCAGCAGTGAAAGTGTACCAATCCAACCCCAACGTGCTTTACGCCGAACCTGACTACTACCGTTTACTGGTGATGCCAAACGAGGAAGTAGGACCCACTCCGGGAGGCGGGGCCAACTATTTCAGTGAACAGTGGTACCTGCATAATGAAGGACAGGACCACGCCTACGTCTTTTCCACCCTATTTGGTGAAGAGCTTGCCATCACCTCAGGTACAATCGATGCCGATATCAATGCACCCGCCGCCTGGGACCTGAATATCGGTCGGGCTACTACCGACCCCACGGCCGGTGATACGCCCAAAGTCGCCGTACTGGATAGCGGTGCGGCCTGTCATACACTGGAATTAGAGGGCAAGTGTATCGAGCAGGTGAACGAAGTTGGCCTTTCAGTCGGCTATTTAGATAACTGTTCGGTCACCGACCCCGCCTGTGACAATCTGGGCCACGGTACATTTGTCAGCTCTGAGGTCGCGGCCAATACGAACAACGGAGAAGGTATGGCAGGCACCGGCTGGGATACCAGCGTGGGTATTTTTAAAGTCTGTTATCAGGAGCTGGTCACCGATGGAATTAACTTTTTTCCAGTCGGTTTGTGCCCGGTATCTCACTCCGCTGCCGCCATCGAAAAGGCCTCGCTGGATCAATTTGAGGGCGGTCTTCTGGTACGCAGCCGCTATCACGTGATCACCATGAGTTACGGTAGCGACTGGATTGATGCCGAAGGAAACATTACCCCCACCACCCCGTCCAACGCTGAATGTGATGCGATCGCGAATGCCTGGGATCGCGGCGTGGTTGTGGTTGCCGCCGCAGGCAACAATGGCAATACCACACGGGTTTATCCCGCCGCATGTACCCACCCGGACACGGGCGAGTCAACAGTGATTGCCGTTGCCGCATCGGATCATAACGATGATCGCGCCAGCTTTTCCACGTACAGCTGGCCGTCCGATCCCTGGGTTTCCCTCGCCGCGCCCGGCGAAGCGATTTTTGGCATTCTGCCTGAATTTAAGTGTGGTATCCCGGCGGGCAGCGACAGTTGCGTAAACTGGTGGGACGGCACCTCTATGGCGGCACCATTAGTGGCTGGCGGTGCAGCACTGGTTTGGACTGATCTGTACGAAGATAACGTGGGCCTGCCCGGTCCGGGCAGTTGTGATATTGATGGTGTGCCGTGCAATCAGCTGGTCCGACAACGCCTGCAAAACAGTGCAGCCACTGTCGGAGCCAACGGTCAGGATATGCTGAACTGG
>JAGSHA010000084.1 GCA_023954795.1 Oceanospirillaceae bacterium
CAACCCCATCTGAACCTGACCGTAATTCTCCCCGCCTTCAACAACCTCTGCACGGGTATCAAATATGCCATCGTTTACCGACTGGACATCCAGATCCATATGAAATGGGCGCGCCAGTACTTCAGGGGCCCCCGCCTCCGCGAACAGCTCACCATCCGGACCGAGTACACGGGCGTATACCAGATCGGGATTGCGCATAACCTCGGTAACAAAAGCATCGAGTGATGCCAGATCATAGGAGAGTACGGCGTCTTTACTCGTTGTAGCGAACAATGTTGCGGTGGTGGAGGCACGCTTAACCATTCCGTCGTAGTTCGTACTACGCAGATAATCTAACGTCATAGACACCAGCAGGATCAACAGGATCGCCTCAATAGTGGCGATACCCAAAATAGTTTTAAGCCGCAGTGACACCGAGCACTCCTCTGGGGATGATCCCTTTATTGCGCAAGCAAACTGTCCAACAAGCGAATATTCAATCCTCGCACATCATCCCAATCGCCGTTCTCCGCCAACTCTAAGCCTTTGAAATTGATTGTTTTCAGTAGACTTTGACCATCTGGATCCGTATTCATCTCCAGTAAGGCTTGCTTCAGTTTAGCGACGGTTTCAGATTTAACACGCGGGTGCACCGCGATAGCATGTGGGGTATATGTTGGCGTGCTCCAAAGTACACGCAATTGCTCACGTACTTCCGGCGTCGTATTGTTAAATGTACGCATGACACCGCCACCGGCAACAAAGAAACCTTTTGAAACACTCAGATATACAGAGTCATGGGAAGACACGTACTTAGGTTCAATCGTCATCCCCTCCTGCTCCATTTTTGCGCGTGGCAATACACTGGCAGCAAATGCGGCAGGCGATGGAAAGGCCAGCTTTTGCTGGTCCAGCTCGGCCAATGTTTTCAGATCGCTGTCTTTGCGGACAACAACAATTCCCTTAATGCGCTTATCTTTCTGACGAGCAATTGCGTCATAACCGGGTTTCTGACTGAACACCGTATAGTGATACGGGTTCATATACGCCACATCATATTCTCCCGCGCGCATCCTTTTTTCGAAGGTAGGGATATTCTGGGCGGTCGCAAACCGGATGGTTGTGCCTGTTTTTTCACTCAGGTGTTTGAAAATAGGGGTCCACAAGCGGGCCAGTTTCTTCGCTGACTGCTGCGGAACAATCCCAAATGTCAGAGTTTCCGCCTGTACAGGTACCGCAGCCAAAGCAAGCCCACCGGAAACCAACGTTGCGCCAAGAATTTTCTTTACGACAGTTTTCATAACCGTTAACACCTATCCTTATGGTTTGTGGACTGCTATCGATAGCAAATCAGACACCGCCCGACGCAAAACATCGTTGTCGAAAGGTTTAGACAGTGCACCATTCGCACCCATCTCTATCGCTTTACCGAGTTCTATTTCGTTCAACGCAGAAATCACAAGAATTTGAGTATTCGCGATCTCTTCGGTATTGCGAACAAACTTGATCACATCAAATCCGTTCATGCCTGGCATGCTCAGGTCGAGGGTCATAAGATCCGGCTTAAGCAACATCAACTGACTGCCCGCTTCAAATCCGCCGTTAGCGATATCAATGCTCACATCCAAGGGTTTCAGCGTACGACGAATCGCATTGGCGATCGCTAGCTCATCATCTACAACGAGCACCTTAGGTTGACCTTCCTTAGCGAGTTCATCAGGAATGGGCATCCCATTCTTCTTTAGGAAGCTGACAAAATCATCCAGCTTAACGCGGTTGTTGCCGCGCCCCGGGAGTTTGAAGCCTTTCAATACCCCCTTGTCCAGCCACCGAATAACCGTGCGCTGGTTAACATCACAATACTTTGCAATATCGCCGGTTGTGAGTGTTCTCATTCGTCAATTCAACTCTGCTGCTTTTAGCTTCATTGAAGCGTAGACCAGTTATACGACATATGCGACATATGCGACTAAAAATTTCACAGATTAACAAAGTACGGCAGAATATTGTGTTTCTGATGTAAAAACAGAAGACAGACCAAATGATTGAGAGGTGGGACCGGCAAGAGATCGGCGCTCCTGCCGTTTTACAGACTAGTCCGCCTTAATCTGATTGCGACCTGATTGTTTAGCATCATATAGACGCAGATCCGCCCGACCCAGCACATCGGTCATGCTTTCACCTTTACTCCAACAGGCCAGACCTGCGCTCATCGTCAGCCCCATTTTCCGCTGCTCAAATTCCACAACCAACATTTCTGTCATCATCCGTATACGCTCCAGTACGCTCGCTGCGCGCTCCAGATTCTGGCCCGGCAGGATCACCGCAAACTCTTCCCCTCCCAACCGTCCGAACAGATCGGCCTCCCGCAGCTCTTGCTGAACGGCTGCCGTAAACGCTTTTAATACCTGATCGCCGGCAACATGCCCATAGGTATCATTGAGGTGTTTAAAATGATCCAGATCGATCATAGCGATACACAGCGGCTTATCACCCGACACGCTGCGCAACTGATTCCCTAATCCCATCAATCCGCGGCGATTGTAAACACCCGTGAGCGGATCCGTGTTCGCCTGTTCCTGCAATTGGTGCTCCAGCGCTTTGCGCTCAGAAATATCACTGACTGCCGCAAAGATACGGCGTTCATCATTCACATCGATGTACGTCGCAGAGAACAACCCCCAGCAGCGTTCTCCCTGCAGAGTTTGCAGCTCACATTCAAACCCGATCACCTGTCCTTGCTCAGCCAATTCCTCCAACATACGCTTCCGATCTTTTGGATCGGCGTAGAGCGCGCCGACACAGGTCCCCTCCAATACGTTGTGCGTTAATCCAAAATGCCTCATAAACAGGGCATTGCATTCGACGAGTGAACCATCTTCGCGTGTCATAACGTATGGGATAGGTAATGCGTCCAGCACTGATTGCAGATGATCGGATTTTTGCCGCAGCTCAACGGTTCTGCTCTGCACCACATTTTCCAGTACGGCGTTATGTGCCTGAAGTTGCCCGTACAACACGCTGTTGTGGTAGCTGCTAGCGAACTGGCTGCTCAGCAGTTCCAGAACGCTCAAACGTTGGGCGGTGAAAAGATTACGTGTATCGCTGTGATCCAGATGCAGCACACTGAGTAACTGATCATGATGATAAAGTGGAATAAGCAACACAGAACGGCAGCCTGATAGCGTCACATATGGATCAAGTACAAAATCACCTATGTTCACCGCATCATCAAGTAACAGAAAAGACTGACTGTTACGACAGTAATTCAGCATCGCCTCCGGTATGACGGACACATCGGTTCTTGTATCAACAGCAACTCCCTCCTGCAGCAAATTGTCCAGCGACCACCCCTGATCAGTCCATGTATATAACGCCGCACGCTGAGCCCCTGTCGCTTTTGTCGACCAACTCAACATACGGTGGGCCAGATCATCCACATCCAACAATCGAGAGAGTTCTTGAGTCGCGGTACTGATCAAGTGCCAATCGTAACGGTGTCCCGCTGAGATAACATGCTCAGGGTTAATCGTACGAATAAAACACTCTAGCTCTGCTGCTTTTGCGCCCGCTCCCCAGCGTTGATAGAGGCTAATCGACTCTTCCAGATACGCTTTACCCAACGTATCCTGCTGTCGGCTGTTCCTGAATTTACCCATCCGTTCATTTGCCAGTGCTTGCCACAACGCAAAACCGCCGTCGCGTGCGCTGAGTATTGCGTGCTCAAACGCTCCCAATGCGTTGAGCTCCTGCCCTTCAAGCACGGCGAGTTCGGCGCTAACCAGATAAAAGCCGGGGGCAAAATTGTCGGGGTTCATTGCATACCAGCGCTGTAACAATGGCCAGTTTTTATCAAACCAGTCTTGCCAACGTGCGCTTACCGCTTCAGGTCGCACCTGTTTAAGTGCTAACACCGTCAACAGATTGAACTGCGTATACACCGCTTCGTGAAAGATCCCTTCATCTAAATCTGCAGGTATCAGATCTTCTGACAGGGAAACATTCAACGCCTCTTCGTAGTTACCAAACAGATAGCCTTGTAGCAGACGTCCCAGCAACCTGTCATAGCGTCCACACATATAGTTGGTTGCAACATAGTACTCCTGTGCTTCAGCCTCATAGCCCGGTACATGATCGAGCGAATGCTGATTATCTAATTCACCGGACAGGACTTTCAGCAAATTGCATTGCAAGGTACTCAGATAAACCTGCGCCGGTTGCTTGATCTTTTCACAGGTAGCAGAGACCTGCTCCATACGATGTAACAATGTGTCGATACTGGTACACACCATCAGATCAGCATAAAACCCAAAGATGTACGCATGCACGCCCCAATAATAGTCACCCTGCTCTAAACATCGGTGGTACGCCGCATCCCGAACGTTACTGCTTAAAGTCAACGGTTGCTGCCATGGCAGGACAAAGTTACTTAACATCATCTGCAACCGCCCCTCAACGAGCGGACTCGCGGGAAAATGCTCTCCCACAATGCGGGAATACTTTGCAGCCTCAAATGCCGTGTCATAGTCTTTTAACACCTTGGTGCACATTAAGCCGTACATCATATATACGTACGACGAGTGCTGGCTGTTACCCTCAGTTAATGTCAGCCGAAGCAGACCGAGAATGGTCAACGGAAACAACAACGATCCGGAGTTATAACAGCACGGCTGCATCGCGATCAGAATGTCTAGCTGGTGAAGGGTTTGCGGATTGGTAATCGGTGTTTTTTTACTGAGTTGGTTGAACGGAGTTTCCGTCAGTAACCGCTGAACGGATTCAATAGCGGCACCGACATCGTCCATCGTGGGCTCTGCGGGTATTAGGTAGTTCAGATCAGCCAACGCACATTGGGCTTGGGAAATTGCCTTATCCAACTGCCCCATACGGGTGTACTGAGTGATCAAAACAACATGTAAACGTGCTTTTTGATCTGTACTCCCTTCGAATCCTTCCAGCGCCGGACGCAACTGTTCAGCGCAATCGTACTCCCCTGCCAGATACAGGCATTCAAGCCTTTCCAGCTTTGCATCAAACAATGCACTTTCAGATACTGAACCAGATAACTCTGCCAGCTCGAAGAAATAACCCAGGTATTCAATCGCCGCTTTATAAGCCGATGTAGACTTAGCTTTTTTTGCGGCTTGTAGGTTGAGTTCCATCACCTGTTGACATTGCTGGTCGGTCAGCAACGTCAACGCGCAGTTGAAATGAGAAACCAGTTCAAAACACCGGTTATCGGCGATATCGCCATTCATACCAGCGGATCTATCCAACAGCATGCAACCGATACGATGGTGCAGCTGCATACGTTCCTGCTTGTCCAATAAAGTATATGCAGCTTGCTGGACTCGATCATGCAGGAAGCTGAGCACGCCATTGCACGGCCCACCCTGTGCGCTCTCAACACGGAGTATGAGCCCCATATCTAATGCTGGCTGCAGTATCGCATCCATCGCAGTATCCGCGGTATGCACTTCAGTCACCAGATCGACAGGGAAGCGCCCGCCGATACACGATGCCTGCATAAGTGCATGCTGAGTTTTCTGCGGTAAGCGACCGATTTTCGCAATCATCAGATCGATAACGTTCTCGGTGCTCGCTTGCCGTTCAATATCAGATTCAGACCAACACCAGTGATTCTCTCCATAATCAAACACCAGTAGCCCCTGCTGATACAGCTCATGCAAAAACTGTCTGAAGAAGAATGGGTTACCGGCAGTTTTTCGATACACCAATTCACTCAGGGAATGAACCTGCGCTAAAGAAAGCGCCAATGTATCACCCATTAGCTCACACAAAGCCTGTGGCGACACAGGCATCAGTTCAATCTGACTGAGTCGACTTGTTTCTAACTTGAGATCCTGCAATATCCGGACAAACGGATGCCGATCATCGACTTCATTATCGCGATAAGCACCCAACAGGAGACAGTATCGGTTTTCCGTATCCATCATTAACAGGCGCAGCAGATTGATACTCGCCAGATCAGCCCACTGCAAATCATCAATAAATACAACCAGCGGTTTATGGGCAGTACAGATCTCCCGCACAAACTGCAAAAATACACGATTAAAGCGATTTTGTTGCTCTTCCGCTCCCAATGGCGCCGGCGTCTGCTGAGGTCCCAGTAAATATCCGAGATCTGGCAAGATGTCTATCAACACCTGCGCATTAGGCTGCAACGCATCGTTCAGTCGATCCCTCCACAATGCGACTTCAACATCAGGTAAGGCTAATAAGGCATGAACGAAATGACTGAACGCTTGTTCAATTGCGCTATAGGGTGTGCTACCGCGATACTGATCAAATTTACCGGCGACAAACAGACCATTGGATTGCAACACTGGCAACCGCAATTCATTCACCAGCGCTGATTTCCCAACACCAGAGTATCCAGCGATCAACAGTGCTTCAGAAGGCCCCTTAGCTACACGTTGAAACGCCTGCATTAGGATCTGTGTTTTTGCATCCCGTCCATACAGGCGTTGCGGTATATATAGATGATCAGAACAATCCTGCTCACGGATACAAAACGTTCCATGCTCCAGCTGATATTCCAACAACGCTTGCAGGTCGGCCAACACGCCCGGACAACTCTGATAACGGTCGGTTGGCTCTTTTTCTAACAACGCACTCAACATGGCACTAAGGGCTGTGCTTACCCTCTCTATGCGTTCATCAGCTTCTTCTGATACGCCCAGCTTGATATCGATCATCAGCGGCTGAGCTATCTGCGCATATCCGATAGCACTATCTTCATTCAACCAATGAAAGGGCGTCTCACCACTGAACAACCAACTTAGTACGCAACCAAACGCGTACAGGTCTGTACGCCGATCAAGGGTGTGGGAGAATTGATAACCCTGCTCTGGTGCCAGGAAATGAGGATCAGCCATGACCGGCCGGAAACTGGCCAACCCAACAACATCTTTGGGAACATGTCTGGCCGAACTAAAATCCAGTATCACCGCCTGCTCAAAGTCGGCACTGAACAGAAAAGTGCTGGGCCGCAATGCCAGATGCAAGACATCTCGCTCATGGATCAAGCACAACGCTCGCGCCATGCTCACCGCAATTTTTAGTCGCTGGGATAGTGACAGCTGCAACGGCGAAATCTCGTTGAGCGGCATCCGACACTGGGTCCGCAGCAACGTTCGTGAATCATCTGCGTTCAATTCAGCTTCATGCAAATGCGGCGCGCCGCAGCCATTCAGATGAGTAAGTATGCGATTTTCGTTTCTGAGTGCGGCGGCAACTTCAAAGGGGGGGAGACGATGTTGGCAAAAGCGCTCAAATACGGTCTGATCTTGTTCTTTACCTACAGGGAATAGCTGCAGATAGCCATCTGATAATGTCGGTGATGGGCGAGTTTGCACCATGTAATGTCCTCGGAACCCCTGCGCGTGGTCGTACCCTTCGGCAAAAGAAAGAGTCCCTATATTTAATGTGGATCACTATATTGCTTTTCCCTGCTATCTGAAACTACTACACCAGAAATGAATCACCCAACAGTTTTATTGGCCACTTTTACGTTCATCCTTACCATACAATAACTTACATCAATGATCTGACCCTCCAGATGCACCGTAAGAGTTCCATTAGAAATCACTAATAAAATTACTAAATGTTGAGCGTAGTCACTTGAACTAATACTGCATGACTGTAACCTTCGCGCCCTACTATGGATTAGTAGACTGAAGTGACCCGAAAGACATTGAGGATCAAATGAATTCGAAGGACACCATCAAGGAAAGACATATCGCTGTAATTGGGGCCGGTTTGGCAGGTGCAGTATTTGCCCGCAGGATGCTGATTCAGGGATATAAAGTCACTGTATTCGATAAAAGCCGCGGCACCGGTGGTCGTCATGCAGGCTGCCGAATGGGTAACAACAGTGCTGATCTGGGCTCGCCTTTTTTTGACGCAGTCAGCCCTGAATTTCGAAAATGGCTGAGCCAGCAATCAGAACTGATCGGCTGGCAGCCTCAGATCGCTGATTTCGCCGGCAACAAACGACACAACAAGACCATGTATACGGCGACACCCCGCCAAAGTGCACTAACCCGGGCCCTGCTGCAAAGTGCAGAACTCATTACCTCCACCCGGATCGGGTATATCTGGCCGGAAACACAAGGCGTTATCGTCAGAGATGAAGCCGGACATGCGGTTGGTCACTTTGATCATGTTGTTGTCGCAACGCCCGCACCTCAGGCGGTCCCCCTTCTTGAAGCGGTCCCACGCTATGCGCAGCGAGCTGGAGCCGTGCAAACCTTACCTGCCTGGATGCTGGTCTTGACGCTTAATACACCCTCCGGCCTGACCGCTGGTTTATTAGAGGGAGACCACCCTATATTGGCGCGCGCGATCAAAGACAGCGCAAAACCCGGAAGAGATTGCAACGAACGCGCAGAGATCTGGACAATCGAAGCGAACAGCGAGTGGAGCTCAGCGCATCAGGACGATGCACCAGAGGCCGTTGCCGAGCAAATGCTGGCCGCCTTTCAGGATCTCGCGTCCAATCCACTGAATATTGAAGAGCAACGTGCACATCGCTGGTTATATGCGCGTCACAAGTCTGATATCGATAGAACCTATTTGTGGCGGGAAGAAAGTAGCATCGGTGTGTGTGGTGACTGGTTACACGGAGCAGGTTCAGAACACATTGCTGACAGTGAAAGCGCCTGGCGCAGTGGCAATGCCCTTGCCGACCACATTTTGGCTAGACAGGAAATATACTTGAATATCTGATTTACGAACCCTGTGGTTTGAAAAATAGGGTTACGGTGCCCAGAGTGATTCCGAACTTACTCACTCTGGCCCGATTAACCAACGTATGCTCAGGCATCAGGTACATACGATCATCGAAATTCACCGTCCACTGTTTACCACTAACGTGTAATTTCATCTTATAACGCCAGTACAGCATATTCCCATCACAAAGCCCGGCTGCCTGACCGATGATATCCTCGGCCACCCCTCGAAAATCCCGTTCTCCTACCTGACGGATTCGCCAGACACGCCGTTCATTCGTTCCATCATCGTAAGCAAAGTCTTCAGTTAGAATCAGCTCTCCACCCTCGATTTCACCTACAATCTGTACGACAAATTGGCGTCGAACTGCGCCGAAACGGTCTTCAAACATCCCCCAAGCACGGGTTTCTCCCTGAAAATAGGAAAAAAGATTAAATTCCTCAGCTTCATTTGCATACGTGGAGTTAATCATAGGTATAATGTGCCGTTTAAAGTTGTCAGAAACAAAACAGTCATGACTGTGTGCTGGTGTAGGGAAATACAATCATCTGTGCATGACCCCGCTCTAGAAAGATTACGCAAGATAGCCCGATGCAGATCATTCTTTCGATAAAGCAACAATCCAATTTCTGACAGCATACGTAGAAGCCGGAAACACCCGTAAGGCAGGACTAGAAATGATTTCTCCCGAAGCAGAAGCGGTACGCAATAAATTGATCGAAAAAGGTCTGGAAACACCGCTGATCGAGACAGGTTATACCAGTGAGCAAAAGTACGAACGAATCAAAGGACTGATGACCGAAGTACTTGGTACATTGGGCTTAGACCTGAACGACGACAGCCTTACCGAGACACCTCACCGTATCGCCAAAATGTACGTGCACGAGATCTTCTCTGGTCTGGATTACGAAACATTTCCAGCGATGTGCCTGATCGAAAACAAGATGAGCGTTGAAGAGATGGTTAAAGTACGAGATATCGGTCTGACCAGCTCCTGCGAACACCATTTCGTGACGATTGATGGCGTGGCCAAAGTGGCCTACATCCCAGGTGACAAAATCATCGGGCTATCCAAAATTAACCGCCTGGTCCGTTTCTTTGCACAACGTCCACAGGTACAGGAACGTCTGACTCAGCAGATTCTCATTGCGCTGCAGACCCTGCTAAATACGGACAACGTTGCCGTCAGTATTGAAGCAACCCATTACTGCGTGAAGTCACGCGGTGTAATGGATGTCAATTCCTCCACCTGCACAACGGCACTGGGTGGAACCTTTAAAACCAACGACCGTACCCGCGCAGAATTTCTAGCCTGATCCGGTAAGCGATACAAAAAAGGCCTTGATGATCCAAACACCGGACATCAAGGTCTTTTTATTTGTGTCTGATATATAGTTTCATAAACCCGATTCCTATCCGTTATGCCTCAACCGGCCCCCTGTCCCAGGCGAATACCCCGCCACTGTTTTTAGTGTCCAATAGATCAATAACATTCAGCAAATAGCCTGCTGACTGGCGCGGGCTAAACAATTTCTCCGGATCTACATTTCGCTGAAACGGCTGTGATAACCTGGTATTGACCGTACCCGGATGCAAGCCCGCTACGATCAGATGAGGATGGGTTCGACGACTCTCAACCGAAAATGTCTTTAGCAGCATATTCAACGCAGCTTTGCTTGCCCGATAGC
>JAGSHA010000295.1 GCA_023954795.1 Oceanospirillaceae bacterium
ATAGTCAGGACCATGAAGATGAACGCCTGCAGCGTAATGACCAGAATGTGGAAGATCGCCCAAGGCACGGACAGCACCCACTGAACCCAGAAAGGCAGCAGCGCGATCAAAATAAAGATCATCTCACCTGCGTACATGTTACCGAACAGTCGCAGTGCAAGAGATACCGGCTTAGCAATCAGACCAACCACTTCAAGGAACAGGTTGAATGGCAGCAGCCATTTACCCAGAGGCTGCAAGGACAGTTCCGCCAGGAAGCCGCTCACACCTTTAGCCTTGATGCTGTAGTAGATGATCAGTGCAAATACGCTCAATGCCATGCCTGCAGTCGCATTCACGTCAGTGGTTGGTACCACTTTCATGTAGGAGATACCCATCTCAGCTGCAACGAATGGGATCCAGTCGACTGGGATAAGGTCCATGGTGTTCATCATGAAGACCCAGACAAAAATGGTCAGCGACAGAGGCGCAATCAACTCATTTTTGTGGTGGAAGATACTTTTAACGTTTTCATCAACGAATTCGATGATAGTTTCAACGAAGTTCTGAGTATTACCTGGAACACCAGCAGTTGCAGATTTAGCAACTTTCTGGAAAAGCCAGATAAACAGCAGGCCGAGGCCAACAGACCAGAACATTGTGTCGACGTTAATTGCCCAGAAGCCCATATCCGCTGCTTCAGTACCGTGAGCAAAGGTCCAAGTACCACCCTCACCAACCAAAGAGCCATCGTAACGGGTAGTGCCTTCAGGCAGCTTACCAAACGTCAGGTTGGTCAAATGGTGGGAGATGTAGTCTGAGGATGTGAGAGTTCCGCTTTCGCTAGCCATTCTCAGTGTCTCTCTTTCAAAGTTTCAGGAACCGGTTATTCAATTTCATCTGAGCAAACCAGCCAGTGATCTGCATCAGGATGAAAGTGCCAAATAAGGAAAATGGGCTCAAAGGCTGAACTAGGATAAACACCGTAGCAAACGCCAGAATGCTAATCCCCATTTTCCATATTTCACTTACGTACATCTCAGCCAACGCCCGGTTTGCGGTCTGGCCAGGTTTGCCTTTCAGTGCTCGATTTGCGAAATAGAGGTTTGGTATCAGATACAACCCTGCACCAAGTAGTGCTGAGTAAGCGGTGACGAAGTCTTTCAGCAGCAATGCGCCTGAAAGCACTATCGCGATCAACGCCTGAATCAGGTAGATACGAAATATCTGTTTGCGTGTGGCCCGGCTATGGATTCCTTGCTTTTGGCTCCGTTTGCCCATCTGTGCCACTGCAACCCTGAATCAAATGTTCCGATTTTTTGCCCTATTCCGGAGCAGAGCCCCCGAAAAGCTTGCAGATTATATGAACAATGAGAGAGTGAAACAACAGGCATTGTAAGTATTTGCACTAATGTATGATCCCCCCCAAAAACGGTATATGGGGAATATCAGGGCTCAAACCGCATATATGGTGGTTTGAACCCATACAAACCACTACCTATTGTAGATTTTCGAGGATTGCCTCAAGTGATTCTTTAGACTCATATGAAATGGTGATTTTGCCTTTACCTTTCGCATTCGCAGAAATGCTCACTTTTGTGGCAAGTTTACGCGAAAGGTTGTCTGCCCAGTTTTCCAGCTGCACATCAGGCTCACGCTTTTGCTCGGGTTCGTTGGGTAGTTCAGATTGGAGTTTACGTACCAAGTCCTCAGTCTGTCTGACTGATAAACCTTTACCTGATACTTCACGCGCAGCATTAATCTGTGTCTCTTCATCCAATGGCAGCAATGCGCGTGCATGTCCCATTTCCAGATCACCGTACTCGAGCATCTTGCGAACATCGCCGCACAGATTCATCAGACGTAGAAGATTGGTGACTGTCGAACGTGACTTACCGACCGCATCCGCGACTTCCTGCTGGGTCAGCTCAAACTCCTGTTGCAGACGCTGCAGAGCGATCGCTTCTTCCATAGGGTTAAGATTTTCACGCTGTATATTTTCGATCAGCGCCATGGCGATGGCCGCCTCATCCGGCACATCTTTGATAACCACAGGAATGGAATTCAGACCCGCCATCTGACAAGCACGCCAGCGGCGTTCACCGGCGATGATTTCAAACCGTTCACTGTCAATCGGGCGTACGACTATTGGTTGCATCACCCCCTGCGCACGAATGGAATTCGCGAGCTCTTCCAGTGCCTGAGGCTCCAGATCCCGACGTGGTTGATAACGCCCACGCTGGATGAGATGTACCGCCAGCTCAGGATACGCCGGTTTTGTGACTTCACGTTCTGGCGTCGGTGCCAGCGCAACGTCTTCCACATCGGTTACGCTGGACAGCAACGCATCCAGACCACGACCCAAGCCCCGTTTTTTCGCTGCCATTTTATGCTTCCTGTAACTCTTTATTCTGTTGTTTTATACGACGAGTCAACTCACCTGCCAGTGCCAGATACGCGACGGCACCACGGGAATTCTTGTCGTATAACAACGCCGGCAGACCATGACTCGGCGCTTCAGCCAAACGTACGTTGCGCGGGATCACGGTGCGATACACCTTGTCGCCGAAGTATTCGACCAGATGCTCAGAAACATCTTTCGTCAAGCTCATGCGCGGGTCAAACATCGTCCGCAGGATCCCTTCAATCTTGAGATCAGGATTCAGGCGGGCATTAATTTTGTTGATCGTCCCAACCAGAGCGGAAATACCTTCGAGTGCGTAATATTCACACTGCATCGGGATAATGACGCCGCCGGATGCTGACAACGCATTCACGGTAAGCAGGTTCAGCGATGGGGGATTGTCGATCAGAATGTAGTCATACTGATCTTCCAGCGGTTTCAATGCCATTTTGAGACGAAATTCGCGTCGAGACAGTTGCAGCAGCTCAACCTCTGCTGCGGTTAAATCACCATTCGCGCCAATCAGATCATATCCGGCCGGGCTTGTTTCGATCACAGCGTCCGCCGCGCTACACCCTTCTGTGAGCACGTCATAGACAGACATTTCAAGCGTGTGCTTGTCGATCCCTGATCCCATGGTGGCGTTGCCCTGAGGATCCATATCGATCATCAGTACACGCTTTTTCGTCGCTGCAAGCGAAGCCGCCAGATTCACACAGGTGGTGGTTTTACCCACACCACCTTTCTGGTTGGTGATTGTCAGTATCTTCGCCACGTTCAGGATCTCCCAAGGATCAACAGATGACGTTCTCCGTCCGTGTCCGGCACCTGCAAACGGTGGCTGTTCTGTAATATGTACCCCGTCGGCAGTGTCGCCAGCTCTTCATCAGGATACAGACCTTTCATTGCAAGAAAAACACCATCGCTGGCACACAGATGTTCAGTCCACTCGATCATGTCCTGCAGCGAGGCAAACGCGCGGGAGATCACCTGTTTAAATGGCTCAACCCGATATTTTTCCACACGTTCATGTATCACCGTGAGGTTATCCAGACCCAGTTCAGCTTTGACCTGGACCTGAAAACGGGTTTTCTTGCTATTGCTGTCCAATGTTGTGACATCAATATCAGGTCGACAAATGGCAACTGGAATGCCGGGAAGACCCGGACCGCTGCCCACATCTATCAGCGCACCCGACTGTAGGTGTGGTAACACACTGAGACTGTCCAATAGGTGACGGCTGACCATCTCCTGCGGATTGCGCACGGCAGTCAGGTTGTACGCTTTATTCCACTTGATCAGCAGCTGAAGATACGCCATCAGTTTGCTTATCTGTTCACTATCCAGTGACAGATTCATTTTACTCAGGCCATTCTCTAGCGTTTTCTGTAACTGCGGATCCATTAACTGGCTGCCTTATTCTGTTTGTTGCTGAGCTGCTGTTTTTTCAGATAAACCAGCAGCAGAGAGATTGCCGCGGGTGTCATACCCTGAATACGGGATGCCTGCGCAATGGTGTCCGGGCGAACTTCTTTTAACTTCAATGTCAGTTCATTGGATAAGCCGCTGACCTGATCGTAATCGAAGCTAGCTGGCAGTTTAGTATTTTCCTGTCGGCGCATCTGTTCAATTTCATCGCGCTGACGGTCGATATAACCTGCGTATTTGAATTGGATCTCCACCTGTTCAGCGACTTGAGGATCGGTCACCGACTCGCCTTTCAAGTCGGCAACGTCCAGATATCCAATCTCCGGACGTTTAATCAGATCCGCCAGATTGTACTCACGGGACAGTGGTGACTTCAGCTTTTCATTCAGTGTTTCAGCCTGTTCAGTTTTCGGCTGGACCCAGGTATCTTTCAGACGCTGCTTTTCCTGCTCAATTGCTTCGCGCTTTTCACTGAATTGCGCCCAGCGCTCATCGCCTACCAGTCCAAGCTCTCGACCTTTTTCCGTTAGGCGCAGATCAGCATTGTCTTCACGCAGAATCAGACGGTATTCCGCACGGCTGGTAAACATACGATAAGGCTCAGATGTCCCTAGCGTAATCAAGTCATCAACCAACACAC
>JAGSHA010000466.1 GCA_023954795.1 Oceanospirillaceae bacterium
AAGGTCAGCAGCACCACAACTGCACCAAAACAGGCCGTGAACACCCACGCGCTTTCCCAACCAAAAACAGGGATCCACCACAACAAAACCAGGCCATTGATACCATAGCCCCACGCGGTGCCACTGCCCGACGCAGACAGGTAGGTAGCCACCTTATCTGCCGAGACGTGCTGACTGATCAACCCAACAATGGCGCCCCAGCAGATCGCAGCACTGCATGCCAGTAGCGACAACACCGCTATCAGCAGTATCGGCTGTACCAGTATCGATAAACACAGCAACAACGCTGCGCTCGCAATACCCGTTGATAACACCATTTGTTCTGCTGAAAGACGCCGACCCAGTACACCAACCGACAGTGCTCCACCAAGGTACGCCAATTGTGTCGCGATACCCACTGCTGCCAAGTGCCAGTGCGTCATACCCAATGCGTCTCGCATAAAGGGAAAAAGCGCAGAAAATAAAAAGATACCAAACCCGTGACTCAGGACCTGATTGGCCCCCAGGATAACCGCTATTCTCACCGTCTATGTCTCCAGAACCTCACCGTTTTGCATGCACGGTCAGTAAAAAATCGCATTCTAGTGACTTGACCATCTTCAATATATCGATAAATATTGATCAATACTTTCAATAAAATTGAAGATAGAAAAATGAAAGATCTCTCCATCCCACTGCTCAGAACCTTCGTCACGGTGGCACGGACACTGAACCTGACCAACGCCGCCCAAAGTCTGCATAAAGCACCCTCCACGATCAGCATGCAGCTGAACCGACTGGAGGAGCTTTTGGATGCGCGCTTATTAGAGCGCGGTCAATATGGGGTTCGGTTAACCGCCGCCGGACGGCAGCTAGAAGAAGACGCACGGCAGTTGATCAATCTGCATGATCAGATCGTGGGCAACTACCAGCACGGTACGATCAACGGCACAGTGCGCTTGGGCACCCATGACCAATACGCCACCCGTGCACTCACACCCATACTGGAAGCCTTTGTACTATCCTACCCTGAGGCCAATCTGGAGGTATTTAGTGATCATCGCCCACAGCAACTCAGAAAAATGCTGGATGACGGCAAGCTGGATATCGCTCTGGTCGAGATGCCACTACGTTCAGAGGGCGGAGAGCGCCTGACACTGGATGAGCTGGTATGGGTACGATCCCAGGCCCATCAGGTTGAACAACGTTCGCCCCTGCCACTGGCGGTGTTCCCGGAAGGTTGTTATCACCGGGAGTGTGCACAAAGCACCCTGAACGATGCGGATATTCACTACCGTATTGCCTTTAGTAGTCAGAGCAGGGCAGGAATTTTAACCGCTGTCAGAGCGGGGATTGGCGTGGGTGTGTTACCCCGCTCCACCGTCGAACAGGATATGATCGTAGTCGAGTCTGGCCTGCCTCCGCTGCCTAAAACCAATACCACCCTGTTTATTGCCAAACAGATCAACGAAGCGTCTGTCCGGCTGTCGAACACCATCCGTGAAGGCGCACGCAACGGATTGCTCCATTGATATAAAACTCAGAAAAACTGTTAAACGGGAACGGGAACGGACATAGCCGCAGTCATCAGGCCGTGGCATCCTGAAAGTGCTGCTGTACGTACGCAACTCGCTGATCCGGCGATAGCGCTTGAGCGTCCAATGCTGATACATCACGCAGGCGATGGCTCAAACCCTGATGGTTTGCAATCTGTATCGCTAAACCCGGTCGAGCATTCAGTTCTAATAACATCGGGCCTTTGCGGGCATCCAACACAATATCGACTCCCAGATACCCCAGCCCGGACATCTCATAACAGTGAGCCGCCATGTACAACAGTTGAGACCAATCAGGAATACGGATCTCAGACAGCGGCATCTCCGTATCGGGATGATGTGTGACCGGCCGGTCAAACTGCACCGCATGGGAGGCATATCCAGTCGTAATATCAATCCCCACACCCACAGCCCCCTGATGCAGATTCGCCTTACCATCGGAGGTGGCCGTCGATAACCGCATCATCGCCATCACCGGAAATCCCCGAAACACAATGATCCGGATATCCGGCACCCCCTCAAAACTGTAATTGATGAACTGGTCATCAAAGTGGATCAGATCCTCGATGATCGCTTTATCCGGCTGCCCACCCAGAGAAAACAATCCCGCCAGAATATTGGAGGTGTGTCGCATAATATCAGTGAGTGTCAGCGCTTGGTTATTGGGCTTAAAGTACTGCTGATCATCATGGTCATGAATCACCAGTATGCCTTTACCACCGCTACCTTTTGAGGGCTTGATACAGAACGCAGGCTGCGAATGCAGCATCGCTTTGATCGCTCTTATCTCATGCTGATAGCGAATCACCCCCACCAGTTTCGGCACACTCAGACCGGCATCAATCGCCAGCTCCTTCGTTTTGAGTTTGTCATCCACCAGAGGAAACAGCCGACGTTCATTGTGTCCCGCGATATACTCGATATTGCGCTGGTTCATGCCCAGCACACCCAGTTGGCGCAAACGTCTGGGAGAGACAAGCCACCTCATTTAGGCGGCTCCTGTGACCTGCTTGCAAACGGACTGAAACGTACCAGCTCGATCAGGCGGTAACCGGTATAACTCCCCAGAATGAGTATCAAAGCCAGCA
>JAGSHA010000074.1 GCA_023954795.1 Oceanospirillaceae bacterium
CCTGAGTATTGCGGAGAACGGCTGCTATCGTTTTCAGCTGAATTATGCGGGCAAAAGCGTAACCCTCTCACTGGGTGTGATGGGTAAGCATAATGTCGCAAATGCTACAGCGGCGACTGCTGCCATAATAGCCGCCGGTTTACCGCTGGAGTTGGCGGTAGAGGGGTTGAAAAAGTTTACACCAGTTAAAGGCCGTATGTGCCCCATGACGGGCATGCACGGCTCGACTGTCATTGATGACAGTTATAACGCAAATCCCGGTTCAGTGAAGGCGGCAATTGATCTGCTGACCTCACTGCCCGGAAAACATCTGCTCTTGCTGGGCGATATGGCTGAACTTGGAAAAGATGAAGCCGAGCAGCATGCGGATGTTGGGAGTTACGCAGCGCAGAAGGGGACCGGCCGTCTAATGGCGGTCGGTGCGCTGTCGTTACATGCGGTGGACGCATTTAATGCCTCCGCCGGTACGCAGGGAGGGCATTTTGATACCAGGGAACAATTGGTAGATGCAGCCCGTACCTTGCAGGAACCCGGAATGACCATCTTGGTTAAAGGGTCTCGCAGTGCGGGAATGGAAAAAGTTGTCGCAGGATTGGTTGAAGGAAACCACTAAATGCTTTTACTGCTCGCGGATTATTTGTCCAATTTTTACAGTGGCTTCGCGGTATTTCAGTACCTCACATTGAGAGGCATTCTTGGAGTACTGACGGCGCTGGTGATCTCATTGTTGCTGGGACCCGTGCTGATAAAGAAGTTGCGTGTGAAGCAGATCGGACAATCGGTACGTGATGATGGCCCTCAGTCTCACCTGAGCAAGGCCGGTACGCCGACAATGGGCGGCGCACTGATTATTCTCGCCATCGCTATCAGTACCTTCTTGTGGGGAGATATTACCAACCGCTTTGTATTGATTACTGTGGCCGTAATGCTGATCTTTGGCGCAGTGGGCTGGGTCGACGATTATCGCAAGGTGATTGAGAAGAACTCACGCGGCTTGCCCGCTCGCTGGAAGTACCTTTGGCAATCTGTTGGCGGTGCCGGTGCAGCAATTTTTCTGTATCTGACGGCCCAAACGCCTGCCGAGACCGAACTTATTGTTCCGTTCTTTAAAGGCGTGATAGTTGATATGGGGATCTTCTTCATCGTCTTTACCTACTTTGTGATTGTGGGTAGCTCCAATGCGGTAAACCTGACGGATGGTTTGGATGGTCTGGCGATTATGCCGACCGTCATGGTGGCTGCTGCATTGGGTGTGTTTGCATACCTGACCGGTAACGTACGTTTTGCTGATTACTTGTTGATCCCTTATATCTCCGGTGCCGGTGAGCTGATTGTTATTTGTGGTGCGATTGTTGGAGCGGGTCTTGGTTTTCTCTGGTTTAACACCTACCCAGCTCAGGTATTTATGGGAGATGTGGGCGCGCTATCGCTGGGCGCTACCTTGGGTGTGATTGCGGTCATCGTGCGACAGGAATTGGTGCTGGTGATTATGGGCGGTGTTTTTGTCATGGAAACCGTGTCTGTCATCCTGCAAGTCGCTTCGTATAAATTGACCGGGCGGCGAATATTCCGAATGGCACCAATTCATCATCATTTTGAGCTCAAGGGCTGGCCCGAACCGCGCGTTATTGTTCGTTTCTGGATCATCACAGTGGTATTAGTTTTGGTAGGTCTGGCAAGTCTGAAAATTCGTTAGGAGACGCTGAATGAGCTTAATCGCCAGTGACAACAGGCGAATCATTGTAGGACTGGGTGCAACAGGTATTTCATGCGCCCGCCACTTGGCACGCAAAGGCGTGCCTTTCGTCGTTGTAGATACTCGCGAAAATCCGGCCGGATTAGACCAGTTTAAGGTAGAGTTTCCCGATGTCGATGTGCACTGCGGTGAGCTGGACGCAGAGTATCTTGCGCGGGCTTCTGAACTGATCGTAAGTCCCGGTGTTGCAATTAGCCATCCTGCTATTCAGGCGGCCATCGCACAGGGCGTGCATGTCTGCGGCGATATTGATCTGTTTTGTCGTGAGATTACAGCGCCGGTTATCGCAATTACCGGCTCTAACGCAAAAAGCAGTGTCACCACATTGGTAGGAGACATGGCTGTAGCTGCGGGTATCGATGTCGGAGTCGGTGGTAATTTGGGCTTGCCGGTACTGGATATGCTGGCGCAAGGGGAACAAGAGCTATACGTACTGGAGTTATCTAGCTTTCAGCTGGAAACCTGCCATGACCTGCGCGCCCAAGTAGCGACCGTATTGAACATCAGTCCGGATCATCAGGATCGTTACCCGAATATGACCGCCTACTATCAGGCGAAGCACCGTATTTTCCGAGGCTGTCGTCAGGCAGTGATTAATCGTGATGATGCGCTGACCAGTCCGTTGTTGCCGAAAACCGTTCACACCACCGCTTTTCATTTGGGTAAGCCGGATCTGAATCTGTTTGGTGTGGTGACTGATGATGAGGGTGAATGGCTAGCACTGGGGCGTGAAAAGCTTTTAAGAGTTGCTGAGCTGAAAGTCCGTGGTCAGCACAATGTGGCCAATGCGTTGGCTGCGATGGCGTTAGGGCAGGCCGCAGATATCCCAATGGCTGCGATGCTTGCTGCAGTGAAACAATTTACGGGTCTGAAGCATCGCTGCCAGTGGGTTGCGGATAAAGGTGCAATCAGTTTCTTCAATGACTCTAAGGGCACTAACGTTGGTGCAACTGTAGCGGCATTGGATGGTCTAGGCCCGACCCTGAGTGATTCGCGTATTGTATTGATCGCGGGTGGTGAAGGAAAAGGGGCTGAATTTGATGACCTCAAAGCACCGTTACAACGTTACGGGCGTGCGGTTGTATTAATTGGTACTGATGCGCCGCGCATCCGGGCCGCTGTTGGCAATATTGAAGCTCAGGATGCGGCTGATATGGATGATGCGGTTCGTATGGCCGCAGCGCTAGCTCAGGCAGGGGATATTGTGCTGTTGTCGCCAGCATGTGCCAGTTTCGACATGTTTAAGAACTTTAATGTTCGGGGTGATGCTTTTATCACCGCTGTGGAGGCGCTTTAATGCTGACAGCATTCTGGCCATCAGAGAACAAAACCAACACAGGGGTCCTGCCTTTTGATCCCTGGGTGGTGCTCTGTGCCGGCGCGCTGATGCTTATGGGGTTTGTGATGATCAGTTCTGCATCGATGGATGTGGCATTGGAGCGCAACGGAACCCCCTATTTTTACGTGATCCGTCAGGGCATTTTTATGGTTTTAGCCATAATCGGGGCCTGTGTTGTCTGGCGTATCCCGATAGATTTCTGGCAGCGTACGGGACACTGGTGGATGCTGAGCGCTATCGTACTGCTCGTTGCTGTACTGGTGCCGGGTATCGGCCGTGAAGTGAATGGCAGTAGTCGTTGGATTCCGGTTGGACCGATCAATCTTCAGGCTTCCGAAGTCGCCAAATTTTGTATGGTGATTTATATGGGCGGCTATCTGGTACGCCGTCTCAACGAAGTGCGCACCAGCTGGAGTGGTATTGTTAAGCCAGCGTTACCATTGGGTATTTTCGTTGGATTGCTGTATTTGGAACCTGACTTTGGTGCTGCCGTTGTATTGATGGGCACGGTTATGGTGATGATCTTTCTGGGAGGAATGCGTTTCTCCCAGTTCATCTTGATTGTGTCAGGGGCCCTTGCGTTGTTGGTTGCGTTGATTGGTGCGCAACCCTACCGTATGGCCCGACTACAAACCTATCTGAATCCTTGGGATGATCCGTACGGTGCCGGGTATCAGCTAACACAGGCGCAAATTGCATTTGGCCGCGGAGATTGGTTTGGCACAGGCTTGGGCAACAGTGTACAGAAACTGTTTTATCTGCCAGAGGCGCATACGGATTTTGTTTTTTCGGTACTGGCGGAAGAGCTTGGATTCATCGGTGTGGTCGTGCTGATCGTGATCTACACCGTGATGGTGTTCCGATTATTTCAGATTGGGCGTAAGGCCGAGAAACTAAACGAGTTTTTCATGGCCTATATCACCTACGGTTTTACCGTGATCTTTGCGGGACAAGCGCTGATTAACGTGGGTGTAAACGTAGGTGCTTTGCCAACAAAAGGTCTGACCCTGCCATTAGTGAGTTACGGGGGCAGTAGTTTGCTGGTGAGTTGTGCCATGTTAGCGGTGATATTACGCATTGATCTTGAGCTTAAGAAAAAACAGTTGGCGGGAGATTACCCGTCGGCTGGGCAATCCAACAAGAAAGATACAAAAGAGCAGGAGCCGGCATATGGCTAAACAACCGGTTGCATTGATTATGGCGGGTGGTACCGGCGGACATGTTTTCCCTGCTTTGGCAACAGCGCATGAACTGCAAAAGCAAGGCGTGCATGTGGAATGGCTAGGTACCCAGAAAGGGATCGAAGCACGTGTGATTCCTGATGCAGGGATCAAGTTGCACTGTATTGATGTGGCTGGATTACGGGGTAAAGGTCGACTCAGCTTGTTGCTTGCTCCCTTTAAAGTACTGTTGGCGATTTGGCAGGCTTTGTCGGTATTACGACAAGTGAAACCCGATGTGGTGCTTGGGATGGGAGGGTTTGCCTCTGGTCCGGGTGGTGTTGCCGCTAAATTGCTGGGTAAACCGTTGGTTATCCACGAGCAGAATGCGATTGCTGGCATGACCAATAAGATTCTCTCGCGTATGGCGTGGCGGGTGTTAGAAGCCTTTGAGGATGCGTTTCCCGGCGCAACAGATACCGAAACCGTGGGTAATCCGGTCCGTGGGCCTATCTTGGGGATGAATGATCCGCGAGAGCGCTATCCGCAACGTTCGGGTAGAATTCGCCTGCTGGTGGTAGGTGGCAGTCTTGGGGCTAAAGCGATCAATGATGTGTTGCCGCAAGTGCTGGCCGATCTGCCCGAAGAGCAGCGCCCGGAAGTCTGGCATCAGACGGGAAAACGCACCTTTGAAGAAACGCAGGAACGTTACCGGCAGTTAGGCGTTGATGCGCGTGTTGTGCCGTTTATAGAGCAGATGGATGAAGCCTATGGTTGGGCGGATTTGGTGTTATGTCGCTCGG
Organism: Oceanospirillaceae bacterium; assembly: GCA_023954795.1. Lineage (GTDB taxonomy): Bacteria > Pseudomonadota > Gammaproteobacteria > Pseudomonadales > Balneatricaceae > Pontibacterium. Next base: position 5,059 of record JAGSHA010000074.1, read on the forward strand.
GAGCTTTAACTGTCAGTGAGCTGGCGATTGCGGGTGTTGCCGCGATTCTGGTGCCGTTCCCATTTGCGGTGGACGATCACCAGACGGCCAATGCCCGTTATCTGGCGCAGCTGGATGCTGCGCAACTGGTCCCTCAGCCAACGCTGACGGTGGACTATTTGAAAGAACTGTTAACAGAACAATTCAACCAGCGTGAGACGCTGCTTGATATGGCAACTAAAGCTCGCGCGTTAGGACGACCTGAAGCGGGGCAGCGAGTTGCTGAAGTATGCCTGGAGGCAATGAAACGATGAGCGATATCCGCAACCCAAGCCTGTTCGAGGTGCCAGAGATGCGCCGAATCCGTGGTATCCACTTTGTGGGTATCGGCGGCGTAGGTATGTGCGGCATCGCCGAAGTCCTGTTGAATCAGGGCTACGAAATTTCCGGTTCCGATATTAAAAACTCAGCGACAACCAACCGTTTGGCGGAAGCCGGTGCCCGCATCTATATCGGTCATCGTGAAGAGAATGTAGAAGCGGCTGATGTTGTCGTGGTGTCCACTGCGGTGAATGAAGACAACCCGGAAGTGAAAGCCGCACGTGAGAAGCGAATTCCGGTTGTGCGCCGTGCAGAGATGCTGGCGGAGCTGATGCGCTATCGTCACGGTATCGCCGTTGCCGGTACGCATGGCAAAACGACAACGACCAGCTTGGTTGCCTCGGTATTGGCAGAAGGTGGCCTGGATCCAACATTTGTGATCGGTGGGCGCCTGAACAGTGCGGGCACTAATGCGAAATTGGGGGGCAGCCGTTACTTGGTTGCCGAAGCCGATGAGAGTGATGCGTCCTTCCTGCACCTGCAGCCGATGGTCGCGATTGTTACGAACATCGACGCCGACCATATGGAAACCTATGGCGGTGACTTTGGAAAACTGAAGAAAACCTTTATCGACTTCCTGCATAACCTTCCGTTTTACGGTTTGGCAGTGATGTGTGTTGATGATCCGGTTGTACGTGAAGTGATGCCTGATGTCAGCCGTGCGATTGTTACCTATGGATTTTCAGAAGAAGCCGATTATCGTGCGACTGATTTGCGTCAGGAAGGCATGTACAGTCACTTCCGCGTGAGTCGCCCGGGGAGTCATGGCGATCTTGAAGTGACGCTGACCATGCCGGGCCGTCACAACGTATTAAATGCACTGGCATCGATTGCGGTGGCAACAGAAGAAGGTCTCGACGGCGAAGCGATCTGTGAAGCGCTGAAAAAATTCCAGGGCGTAGGTCGTCGTTTTCAGGTGTTGGGTGAGCTGCCGGTGGAAGGCGGAGAGATTACACTGGTGGATGACTACGGTCACCATCCAACAGAAGTTGAAGCGGTCATCAAAGCCGTACGTGAGGGCTGGCCTGATCGCCGGTTAGTGATGATTTACCAACCCCATCGCTATACCCGTACCCGTGATCTGTACGAAGACTTTGTTAAGGTCCTGTCTGATTCGGATTTGCTACTGTTGCTAGAGGTTTATGCGGCGGGGGAAGAGCCGATCCCTGGGGCGGATAGCCGTTCTATGTGTCGCAGTATTCGTCAGCGTGGCCGGATCGATCCATTGTTTGTTCAAAGTGCAGATGATGTGCACGCGGTATTACGTGATGTGCTTGAACCGGGTGATCTTGTGCTGACTCAAGGTGCCGGAGATATTACCTCTCTGTCGCACAAGCTGAAGAGCCTTTCTCTGCTGAAAGAGGAGAAAAACGGATGACGACTTTCAGGGTGACTACAGAAGAGGCACGTCAGTTTGGGCGTGTCGCGGTGATCTACGGTGGATTGTCATCGGAGCGCGTGATCTCCCTGAGAAGTGGTGCCGAAGTACTTGGCGGTCTGCAACGTGCTGGTGTTGATGCGTTTGGTATCGATTTGGGCGGAGAGCAGGGTGACCTGAATCCGCTGACTCAGCTAATGGATGCGGAGTTTGATAGGGCATTTCTGATTTTGCACGGCCCCGGCGGAGAAGATGGCACCCTTCAGGGCGTGCTGGAAATGCTGGGTAAGCCCTACACCGGTAGTGGTGTGGCTGCGTCTGCGTTGGGTATGGATAAAGTCCGTTGTAAGCAGCTGTGGGCCGGGGCCGGGTTACCGACACCGGCTTATGCCGTACTGACAGAGAGTACCAACCTTGCCGCTGTTGGAGAGCAGTTGGGCTGGCCTATTTTTGTAAAACCCGCCCATGAAGGTTCCAGTATTGGGATTGCAAAAGTCACCAGTCTTGATGAGTTAAAAAAGGCGTATCAGAATGCCGCAGAACTCGACAGCCTGGTATTAGCTGAGCGTTGGATGAGTGGAGATGAGTTCACGGTCGGTGTTCTGAGCGGCCAGGCATTGCCAGTGATTAAGCTGGAAACTTCGCACGACTTTTACGACTTCGATGCGAAGTATGAATCTGACGATACTCGCTATCTGTTTGAGCACGGCTTGAGCGAAACACAAGAACAGGCACTTAAACAGCTGGTGATCGATGCGTTCGATACCGCGGGTTGTGAAGGTTGGGCGCGTGTTGACGTTATGCAAGATGGCGAAGGTGCGTTTCAGTTGTTGGAAGTAAATACCGCGCCGGGTATGACAGATCATAGTCTGGTACCGATGGCCGCCGCGAAGCAAGGTATGAGTTTTGAACAACTTGTGGTTGAGATTTTAAGGCAGACGGTGCGTTGATGAATTGGTTTCGTTCACGTCAGAACGAAGAGATTGTAGAAGACGAGGACGCTGCGCAACGGGGGGCGACTCGCGAAAGGATACCCGAAGAGGCTGAGTCTTTTGCGGCCGAGGTTATCGAGAAAGAGCGGGATTGGTGGTTAAAGCCGTTGTGGACTTTGACGGCATTGATGCTGTTTATCGGTGGTTTGTGGAGTCTTTATCTCCCCATGTGGGGGTGGCTTGATAAACCGGTTGCAGCGGTAAAGGTAACCGGCCCGGTACGTCACCTGGATAAACCGGCGCTGGCAGATAATGTGGCGTCAACGTTGGAAGCGGGTTTGTTGGGCATTGATATAGCCACTGTACGAGAGCAGGTTGTCAGCCACCCATGGGTACGTAACGCGGGTGTGATCCGTGATTGGCCCCAGACTCTGGAAATCAGAGTTGAAGAGGAAGTGCCGGTCGCGCGTTGGGGCGAAGATGGCCTCCTGAATCATGAAGGCGAGATTTTCTGGCCGGAACTGAAGAAAGAATATGTGCAGTTGCCACGATTAAGTGGTGCTGCTGAGGATACTGAGCAGGTGATGGCTCAGTTCCACGATTTGAACCAGATGTTCAGACGGATAGGTCTGAAAGTGGTTGCACTGGATCTGGAAAAGCGTGGGGCCTGGTCATTGGTGTTGGACAACGGTATTCGGGTTGTTGTGGGACGCAGTGCTGTGAATGAACGGCTGGAGCGTTTTCTTGACCTGTATACGCGCGTTTTGTCGGCACGCGCTGCACACATTGAATTAGTAGATATTCGTTACGCAAATGGGGTTTCCGTGAAGTGGAAACCAGAAGCGAATGATGAGAATGCGGGTTGAAAGAGATGGGATCGACAACGGAAAGTAACATGATTGTCGCACTGGACATTGGCACATCAAAAGTAGTGTGCCTGGTCGCGGACGTGGGTCTGGATGGTGAAGTAGAGATAATTGGCGTTGGTAGCCATCCCTCACGTGGTCTGAAACGTGGTGTTGTTGTCAATATTGAATCCACTGTGACCTCTATTCAGCGTGCGGTAGAAGAAGCTGAATTGATGGCCGGTTGCAAGATTCATTCGGTCACGGTCGGAATTGCAGGCAGCCACATCAATAGCCTGGGTTCTCACGGTATCGTGGCGGTGCGAGAGCGGGAAGTGGCTGATTATGATCTGGAGCGTGTTATCGATGCAGCCCAGGCTGTTGCGATTCCTGCCGATCAAAAGATCATTCACATTCTGCCTCAGGAATATGTGATTGATTCGCAGGAAGGGATCAAAGAACCGCTGGGCATGTCTGGCGTACGTCTTGAAGCCAAAGTACATCTGGTGACCGGTGCAATCAACGCGGTGCACAACATCGAGAAGTGTATTCGTCGTTGTGGTCTGGAAGTGGATAACATCGTGCTGGAGCAGTTGGCTTCCAGTTACTCCGTGCTGACTGAAGACGAGAAAGAGTTGGGTGTCTGCATGGTTGATATTGGTGGGGGAACAACGGATATTGCCGTGTTTACCGCCGGTTCGATTCGCCATACATCAGTGATTCCAATTGCCGGAGATCAGGTCACTAACGACATTGCGATGGCGTTGCGTACTCCGACTCAGAGTGCTGATGAGATCAAGATCAAATATGCCTGTGCGTTGGCGCAGCTGGCCGGTCCGGAAGAGCTGATTAAAGTGCCAAGCGTGGGTGATCGTCCGGCTCGGGATCTGTCACGACAGGCATTGGCTGAGGTTGTGGAGCCGCGTTATGACGAGCTGTTCACACTTATTCAGTCTGAGTTACGTCGCAGTGGGTTTGAAGATCTGGTTGCTGCGGGCATCGTCCTGACGGGTGGTACATCCAAGATGGAAGGGGCGGTCGAGTTGGCGGAAGAGATCTTCCATATGCCGGTACGTCTGGCCAATCCGAAAGGCGTGCGAGGGATGGAAGATATTCTGCGTAGCCCGATTTATGCCACAGGCATTGGGCTATTGCTGTATGCGAAAGACAATCAGGACACGGATTTTGCCGCCGCATCAACGGATGAGCCAATTGCGATCATCGAAAAAAACAAGACAGATATTCTGACTCGGATGAAATCCTGGTTTCAGGGTAACTTCTGAAGCACTTATCAATGGAATTCGTACGGTGACTGGTGCAGTGTCACCGACAATGCAAGACAGAATGGGTGTAACCAAGCAGGGTGGTTGCATCAAACAGGAAGGAGAGAGTTATGTTTGAACTGGTCGATAGCATTCCGCAGAGTGCTGTGATCAAGGTGGTGGGTGTCGGTGGTGGAGGCGGAAACGCAGTTCAGCACATGGTACAAGGCTCCCTTGAAGGCGTAGAGTTTATTTGCGCTAACACTGATGCACAGGCACTGAGCAACATGTCGGGTAATTCCGTACTGCAAATTGGTGGGGAACTGACAAAAGGATTAGGCGCAGGTGCTAATCCGGAAATTGGTCGTCAGGCGGCACTGGAAGATCGTGATCGTATTGCCGAAGCACTGACCGGCACCGATATGGTGTTTATCACTGCCGGTATGGGTGGCGGAACAGGAACCGGAGCGGCGCCGATAGTGGCTGAGGTTGCCAAAGAGTTGGGCATCCTGACCGTCGCGGTTGTCACCACTCCGTTCCCGTTTGAAGGCCGCAAGCGATTGCTGCTGGCGAATGAAGGTCTGCGAGAACTGCGTGATTGTGTGGACTCCCTGATCATTATTCCAAATGCCAAGCTGATGCAGGTTATGGGGCGCAATTGTTCCCTGATGAATGCCTTCAATGCGGCAAACGATGTCCTGAAAGGCGCAGTACAAGGCATCTCCGATCTGATTACCCGTGGCGGTATGATCAACGTCGATTTCGCCGATGTACGTACAGTGATGGCTGAGATGGGCATGGCGATGATGGGGACCGGCGTTGGGCGGGGCGAAAGTCGCGCCTTGGAAGCTGCTGAAGCCGCTATCAAAAGCCCGCTACTGGATAACGTCGACCTGAAGGGTGCCAGCGGTATCCTGGTGAATGTAACCGGTGGTGTTGATCTAAGCCTGGGTGAATTCACCGAAGTGGGTGATCTGGTGGGTGAATATGCTGACGAGAATGCAACTATCGTCGTGGGTACGGTCATTGATCCGGAACTAACTGACGAATTAAAGGTCACTGTCGTAGCAACGGGCTTGGATAAGCCGAAAGAAAAGGCACCTGAAGTTAAGAAAGGGCCTAAAAAAGCGGACGGCTCCCTTGATCTTGATGAGATCGATCTGCCTACCGTTTTACGTCGCCAGCGTCAGGAAGCTCTGAATGGCGGTACGGCAAAACAAGCAGCAGCGCCGAAGGAAGAGAAAAGCAAACAGCGCGGGCAAAGTACGGATTCCTATTTGGATATCCCAACGTTCTTGCGGAAGCAAAACGACTGAGTCTCGGCTGATTGCGGTTGCTGTTACAATTATAACTTTGGTATAATCG
>JAGSHA010000092.1 GCA_023954795.1 Oceanospirillaceae bacterium
ATGGGTGTTGAAGGGCAGCAAACCGGTGACTGGATCTTAGTTGATCTGGGCGATCTGGTGGTGCATGTCATGATGCCTGACGCACGTAGCTTCTATGATCTCGAACGCCTGTGGAGTATCGACGAGACCGAGAGCGAGGCTAAGTAACCCCGATGAAAGTGCGCCTGATCGCCATTGGCGGCAAGATGCCACGCTGGGTAACCGATGGTTATAGTGAATATGCCAAACGGTTACCGCAGGAGATGCAGCTGGAACTGATTGAGTTACCTCTGGGCCATCGCGGCAAAAACAGCGATCTGGCCCGGGCAAAGAAACTTGAGGGTGATCAGATGCTGGCAGCGATTCCAAAAGGAGATCGGGTTATCGCACTGGAAGTAGGCGGTAAAAACTGGTCCACGGAACATTTGGCCGATCAGCTGGAAACCTGGCGCATGGATGGGCGTAATGTTTCTCTGTTGGTCGGTGGCCCGGATGGCTTAGATAGCCGCTGTGTCGCCCTGGCTGACCAGAAATGGTCCCTTTCTGCCCTGACCCTGCCCCATCCGCTGGTGCGGGTGTTGTTGGCTGAGCAGCTTTATCGCGCCTGGACAGTGATCCAGGGCCACCCCTATCACAAATAGGGGCTTGGATGAGTCCTTCACGTTTTAAAGATCACCACCGGGAAAGCCGGACTTTTCAGATCCGAGCAGTTATCGCTTTTATCTTAGTGATTATTGCGCTGTTCGGATTGGTGTCTCGCTTTTACTTTCTGCAGGTGACGGAGCATGACCGTTTTACTGCGCTGTCAGATAAAAACCGTATTCAGCTGCAGCCGGTCGCGCCGACACGCGGCCTGATCTATGACCGTAATGGCGTGTTGTTAGCGGATAATCAGCCCAGCTACAGCGTGACATTGTTGAAAGAAGAGCTTCAGGATCTCGACGGAACCCTGCTTCGCCTACAGGAGCTCATACCGATTACGGATCGTCAGATTGAACGTTTCCGTAAACGCCTCAAACAGCGTCGTCGTCCCTTCGAATCCGTGCCGCTGCGCTTTCGCCTGACGGAACAAGAGATCGCTCGGATCTCTGTTAATTATCACCGTTTACCGGGTGTGAGGGTTGAGGCTGACCTGATTCGCTACTATCCCTATGGCTCATCACTCGTACATGCGCTGGGATATGTGGGACGAATTAACGAACGTGAACTGCAGAAGGTCGATGAAACCAACTATTCTGCCACGCACTACATCGGCAAATTGGGCGTCGAAAAATACTATGAAGGCGAGCTGCATGGTGATGTGGGTTTCCAGAAAGTAGAGACGAACGCGCGTGGTCGGATTATGCGTGTTGTTGAGCGCAGTGACCCGGTACCGGGTAAAGACCTGGTGATGAGCCTCGACCTTAAACTGCAGCAGGTGACTGAAAAATTACTGGAAGGCCGTCGGGCCGCAGTGGTTGCAATTGATCCGAACGATGGCGGCATTCTTGCATTGGTATCGACACCCGGATACGACCCTAACCTCTTTGTAACAGGGATCTCCAATAAGGATTACGGAGCACTGCGTGAATCAGATAACTTACCGTTGTTTAACCGTGCATTGCGCGGACGTTATCCACCGGGGTCGACAGTTAAACCGATCATCGCGCTTGCTGCCATTGATTCTGAGTCGGTCTCTCCCGCGTTCCGGGTCAGCGATCCTGGCTGGTTTACTCTGACCAAAGGCGGGCGCAAATACCGAGACTGGAAACGCGGTGGTCACGGTACCGTAGGGCTTAATCTGGCGCTGGCTCAGTCCTGTGATGTTTGGTTTTATTCTGCCGGTCATAAGATGGGCATTGATCCGATGTCAGAATATCTGGGCTATTTCGGGTTTGGCTCTATCGAAAGCCTCGATTTGCCCGAAGCCACACGCGGTATTCTGCCCTCACGGGAGTGGAAGCGTAACAGTCGCCGCTTGCCCTGGTACCCCGGTGACTCACTGAACTTGAGTATCGGACAGGGCTTTCTGCTGGCGACGCCCCTGCAGCTCGCGACCGCCACTGCGGTTATTGCCAATCGGGGGCGCTGGGTGCAGCCACGTATGCTGAAAGGGATATATCAGGCTGATGAAGATACAGGCTTTACCACGACTGATCTGAACCACGACTACGGTCGCAGTAAACCGGATGATGTGAAACTCAAGCATCCCGAATACTGGGATAACATTATTCAGGGTATGGTGGATGTTGTGCATGGCCCAAGAGGTACCGCCCGTCGTTCCGCGCAAGGTGCTAAATACCGTTTTGCAGGAAAAACCGGTACGGCTCAGGTCGTCGGTATCAAGCAGGATGAAGAATACGATGCGGAAAAGCTGGCGGAAAGGTTACGTGATCACGCACTGTTTGTTGCGTTTGCGCCGGTTGAAAACCCCAAAATTGCGGTAGCGGTGATTGTTGAAAACGGTGGTGGTGGTTCTACGACTGCTGCACCGATCGCCCGTAAGGTGATGGATGCGTATTTAGTGGGTGAAGACGCGGTTAAAGAAACTGAATTTGAGAGCTTGATGGGTTATGAGCACGACTGAATTTCGCCGTCATATGCCAGAAGCGAGCGATTCGCTGCGTCGGCGTCGTTCGCTCTGGAGTTATACCAAGCTTGACCCGATTATGCTGATGCTACTGATCACACTCTGTGCCTTTGGTCTATTTGTGTTGTACAGCGCCTCCGGTCAGGATGCGGCTTACGTCCAGCGACAGGCGATTCGCATGGGCGCAGGATTTGGCGCAATGATTGTTCTGGCTCAGCTTGATCCCCGATTTTTCGGGCGTTGGGCTCCATGGCTGTATGCCTTAGGCGTGTTGCTGCTGATCGGTGTCATCTTGTTTGGCGTGGGAGCAAAGGGTGCCCAGCGTTGGATTCAGCTGCCAGGCTTTCGTTTTCAGCCATCTGAAATTATGAAACTGGTACTGCCCTTAATGGTGGCTCAGTATTTAGCTGTCAGGGCCTTGCCTCCGGGGTTAAAGCATACCTTTGTTGCGCTGGTATTGATCGGTGTGCCAACCGTGTTAATCATGAAACAGCCGGACTTGGGTACCTCATTGCTGATTGCTGCGTCAGGCGTTTTTGTGCTGTTATTCAGCGGTATTAAGTGGCGCTATGTATTTGGTGCACTGGCCGTGGCTGGTGCTGCACTTCCCGGCTTGTGGATGGTCATGAAAGAGTACCAGAAGCAGCGTGTACTGACCTTCTTGGACCCGGAGAGTGATCCCTTAGGGTCCGGCTGGAATATTATTCAGTCAAAAACGGCGATTGGTTCTGGCGGTGTTACCGGCAAAGGCTGGCTTTCCGGCACGCAGTCACAGTTAGATTTTCTTCCAGAATCACATACAGATTTTATTATTGCAGTCATTGCCGAAGAGATGGGGATGATTGGCGTCCTGCTGCTGCTCGTACTCTATGCGGCGATAATCGGACGCGGGTTATGGATGGCAGTAAACGTTCAACACAGTTTTGGGCGTTTGGTGGCAGGGAGTGTTACCCTCACATTTTTCGTCTATGTTTTTGTCAACATGGGCATGGTTAGCGGTATTTTGCCGGTGGTAGGAGTACCTCTACCGCTGGTAAGCTACGGCGGAACGTCCATCGTTACGCTGATGGCGGGATTTGGTTTGTTGATGTCTGTGCATAGCCATAAAACTATGATGTTGCGGTAATTCAGGGGACAAAACGGAATGGAACGGGTTAAAAAACATCTCGTATCTGCAATCTTGGGCAGTGCAGTGCTACTGCAGGCTGGTTGTGCTATTTCTGCGGCGAAACCCGCTAACTATGCACAGCATCCAGAGGCCGAGCCATTTATACAGGAAATGGCAAAAGAAGGTTTTGCGGAGGATGAATTACGTGCGGTGCTCGCGCAAGCGACACGGCAGGAGTCGATCCTTAAAGCGATCTCACGTCCGGCGGAAAAACGCCTGACATGGGGGGAATACCGCAATATCTTTATCCAGCAAAAACGGATTGATCGGGGCGTTACATTTTGGCAGGAAAACGCTGAGGCTTTGCAACGGGCAGAGCAACAGTACGGTGTACCTGCAGAATATATCGTCGCTATCATCGGCGTTGAAACCCACTACGGCCGTATTATGGGTAAGTATCGCGTGGTGGATGCGTTGACCACGCTGGGTTTTGATTATCCAAAACGCTCCAAGTTTTTCCGCGGCCAGCTGAAAGAGTATTTTCATATGGCTAAAGAGGAAAATATTGATCCGCTTAGTCTGAAAGGCTCTTATGCCGGCGCGATGGGGTTCGGGCAATTCATTCCTTCCAGTTTCCGTAACTATGCCGTTGATTTTGATGGAGATGGTCAGCGGAATATCTGGACGAACAAGACCGATGCCATTGGCAGTGTCGCCAATTATTTTGCCCGCCATGGCTGGCAGAAAGATGGTGCGGTTGTGAGTGGTGTTCAGGTCGGTGGAAGCGCTGACGAGAGCTGGTTCAATGATGGCCTTAAACCGAAGTTAACGCTGGCCGACTGGTCTCAGCGTGGAATCAGCGCAGAGGGTGCGTTACAGGCTGATCAGCCCGCAACGCTGATGCGTTTGGAAACCGATGGTCAGTTCCAGAATCTGCTGGGCTTACATAATTTTTACGTCATTACGCGTTATAACCACAGTCGTTTATATGCGATGGCTGTGCATGAACTGAGTCAGGCGGTAAAGGTAGAGTACGGGAAGCCTAAGTCATGAAGCGGATTGCCATCCTGCTGCCACTAATTCTGCTGGTGGGATGTTCCTCCGGTGGTGGCGGTCGCTACTCTATTAAGCAGGATCATGGTCCTTCGCAGGCGGTTGATGTATCGCATGTGAAGGATGCCGTACCGCGAGTAGAGTCTAAGAGCCGTGGCGGGAATAAAAGTCCCTATGTGGTGTTTGGCAAGCGCTACTACATTCTGGACAGTGCCCAAGGCTATAAGCAGCGTGGCGGGGCATCGTGGTACGGTAAGAAATTTCATGGGCACGCGACCTCGAATGGTGGAAAGTACGATATGTACGCGATGACCGCGGCGCATAAAAGCTTACCGATTCCCACCTATGTTCGAGTCACAAACTTAAAGAACGGTCGGCAGGTTATTGTTCGGGTGAATGACCGTGGCCCGTTTCATCAAGGGCGCATTATTGATCTGTCCTATGCTGCGGCATCCAAGCTTGATATGTTGCGAAGCGGGACTGCGCAAGTTGAAGTCGAAGCCATTGATCCTCGTAGTTGGCAGCGGTCTTCCTCGGTAATTGCGGCGGCAACGCCTGCGTTGCCAGTACGTTCGGCCCCGAATGTTCGTGTCCCTGTACGCGCAACCGCTGCTGAAACATCGAAACCCGTTGGGGTGAGCGGCCGCTATTTACAGGTAGGCGCCTATAGCAACCGTACCGCCGCTGAGAGAGTAACGGCAACAGTGCGGGCACTAACCGGACAAAAGGTTGTCATACGCAATCTTGATCGTGGTAGTCGGGTGTTGTACCGGGTGCAGGTGGGGCCGGTCGGCTCAGATATTCAGGTCCGCGATCTGATTGGTCAGTTGGAGAGATCCGGATATCCGGACACCCATCTGGTGGACTTAGATTGAGGGGTTCAGTACAGTTGTGCACGATTGTGCATCGTCTGTGGTGTTAATTTTCCAATTCCGCTTTTTATATTTGGATACACATGTTTAAAGCCAAATTTCGACTTATTTTCTTAATGTTTCTGAGTTTGTGTGCGGTGAGCGTACAAGCGGCGTCCCTGATTCCGGCAGCACCGCAGATTGCAGCCAGAGCCTATGTCGTGATGGATGCGGATACGGGCAAAGTGATCGCGGCAAAAAACGCCGATACTGCGTTTCCTCCGGCGAGCCTGACGAAGCTGATGACCAGTTATGTCCTGGCGTATGAATTAGGTAAAGGCAACATCAGTAAACAGGATCTGGTACTGGTCAGCGAAAAAGCATGGCGTACGCCCGGCTCTCGTATGTTTATTCGCGAGGGTACTCAGGTCCGACTGGAAGATTTGATGAAAGGGATCGTTATCCAATCGGGTAACGATGCCTCTGTCGCAGTGGCGGAGCATATTGCGGGTAGTGAGCGTGCGTTTGCAGATCTGATGAACCAGCACGCGGATCTGCTGGGCATGACCACCTCGAACTTCCTTAATGCTACCGGCCTTCCGAATGACGCGCATGTATCCTCCGCTATGGATATGGCGCAACTGGCGCGGGCAATTATTCAGCGTTACCCACAGCATTACGGTGTCTACTCCGAGAAGTACTTTACCTATAACAAGATTCGTCAGCCCAATCGTAACAAGCTGTTGTGGCGTGATAAAACCGTAGACGGTCTGAAAACCGGCCATACTGATGCGGCTGGCTACTGTTTGGTAGCGTCTGCAAAACGTGAAGGTATGCGCCTGATCTCTGTGGTGATGGGAACTCGCAGTGAAGAGGCCCGTGCGCAGGAAAGTCAGAAACTGCTGTCTTATGGATTCCGTTACTATCGGACACATCAGCTCTATAATGCCAATGAAGCCCTGAACAGCGCTACAGTCTGGTCGGGTGTGCAGGATCAGCTGAAAGTGGGTTTATCCGATCCACTGGCTGTCACTATCCCTCGTGGTCAGGTTGATCAGTTGGAAGCGGTGATGGATATCGATAAAGTTATCAAAGCGCCAGTTGTGAAGGGCGAGGTTTACGGTAACGTAAATATTCTGCTCAATGGTGATCTGGTACGCGAGGTGCCACTGGTTGCTTTGGAAGATATTCCGGAAGCCGGCCTGCTGAAACGTATTTGGCATTCCATTATGTTGTTCTTTGTTGGCTTGATTGGTTAAACACATTTAGGTTAAGCAGGGATGCCCGCATCTGAAAAGATGTGGGCATTTGCGTTTATAGACTATGAAGATCGTATACCTGAACGGCGAGTACCTACCGGCTGATAAAGCTCAGATTTCGGTGTTTGATCGCGGATTCCTCTTTGGTGACAGCGTATACGAGGTGATCCCGTTCTATCAGGGTGTAGGATTTCGCCTGACTGAGCATCTGGCGCGACTGGAATACAGCTTACGTGCCTTACAAATTCAAACCGCTCAAGACTGGGAAGAGATTCTGAATCTGCTGGTCAGTCAAAATGGTGGCGGCAATCTTTCCGTTTATCTGCAGGTAACGCGTGGTGCGGGAGATAGTCGCAGTCACCGATATGGTGATGATCTGTCTCCGACGGTATTTGCCTGCTGTACGCCGATCAAGGACATATATACAGCAGGTCCGGGCGACATTGAACCGATGAAGGTTATCGTCACCGCTGATCTGCGTTGGCATCGCTGTGATGTGAAGTCGACCTGTCTGTTACCGAATATAATGGTGGTGCATCAGGCACAGGCGCAGGATGCGGATGAAGCATTAATGATGCGAGACGGTAAGTTGACGGAAGGGTCTTCCTGCAACGTCTTTATCGTACAGCAGGGGGTTATTTATACCCCAAAACGCAGTTCTGAGATTTTGGGCGGTACCACCCGCGAGTTGATTATGCAGTTGGCCGATGAACATGCGATTCCCTCGCAGGAAGTGGACATCGATTATGAGATGTTAAAAGCGGCCGATGAAGTATGGATATCCAGCTCTACCCGAGGGGTAGTGCCGGTGATTGAAATTGACGGTGATCAGGTGGGTGATGGCGAGAAAGGCCCGCTCTGGTCGACTATGTTTGAACTGTTTATCCGTTATCAGCAAAAGCTGATGACCGGCGAGTAAAAGCGAAAAGAAAGATGAGTGATACAGAAGCGCCAAAAATCGAATTTCCATGTGAAAACTACCCTATTAAAGTGCTGGGCCGGGGTGGTGATAACTTTCAGAGTCTGGTGATCGAAGTTGTGCAACAGCATGCTCCCGACCTGGATGTTACGACTATCACCGTGCAAGACAGTAAAAAAGGCACCTTCCAGTCGGTCCGATTCAGTATTACCGCGACAGGCGAAGCGCAGCTGAGTGCATTGCACAAAGCCTTGATGGACACCGGCCGTGTCACGATGGTGATGTGAATGAACGTGAGTGATCAGGTTCTGGTTCGGCAGCTGGCGATTGAGCCTTATACCCCTACATGGGAGAAGATGCAGGCCTTTACTGATACCCGGGATGAAAATACCCGTGATGAAATCTGGTTGCTGCAGCACGAACCGGTATTTACTCAAGGGCAGGCGGGAAAAGAAGAGCACCTACTCTCCACGGGAGATATTCCTGTGGTGCAGGTGGATCGTGGCGGTCAGGTGACCTACCACGGCCCCGGACAGCTGATTGTGTATCTGATGATCAATCTGCGCCGCCGTAAACTCGGCGTGCGTGAGATGGTCGATATCATGGAGCGTACATTGGTTGACCTGTTGGCCGATTATGGCGTTGATGCTTATGCCAAACCGGATGCACCTGGTGTGTATGTGGGGAATGCCAAAATTGCTTCTTTGGGGTTACGTGTGCGGCGTGGTTGTTCTTTCCATGGGCTGGCGCTGAACCTGAATATGGATATGGAGCCTTTTCTTCGGATTAACCCCTGTGGCTACGCGGGTATGCCGATGACACAGCTCTCTGAGTTGACCGAAATGCCGGAATTGAAGGACCTTATGCAAAAGCTGGTCGATCATTTGGTAGGCAAAATCGGGTATACTCACGTCTCTCATTCTGACGTTCTGGAATAATAACTACATGGCTCGTGATACTGACAACATGACAACTTCAAACCCGAAACGCGCTGAACAGGGTGTTAAGTTGCGTGGTGCCGACAAGGTCGCCCGCATTCCGGTAAAGGTGATTCCTACAGCAAAAGATGAAATGCCGCGTAAGCCTGATTGGTTGCGTGTACGCATGGGATCCAATGCTGAAGTAAAACGGATCAAAGAGAAGCTGCGTAATCACAAGTTGTCCTCGGTATGTGAAGAAGCGAGCTGTCCCAACCTGGGTGAGTGTTTCAGCCACGGTACTGCAACGTTCATGATTATGGGTGATATCTGCACCCGTCGTTGTCCGTTCTGTGATGTGGCGCACGGTCGTCCTAACCCGCTGGCTGAAGATGAACCTCGTGAATTGGCAGAAGCCATCGCGGATATGGAATTGCGTTACGTTGTAGTCACTTCTGTAGACCGGGATGATCTGCGTGATGGCGGTGCTCAGCACTTTGCGAACTGTGTTAGCGAAACGCGTTCACGTGTCCCGAACATTCAGATTGAAACTTTAGTACCGGACTTCCGTGGCCGTATGGATATCGCGATTGAGATCCTTACGCAGACACCACCCGATGTGTTTAACCACAATATGGAAACGGTGCCGAGCCTGTATAAAAAAGTACGTCCCGGTTCAGACTACGAATGGTCCTTGCGGTTGCTGAAGAAGTTTAAAGCGCAGAACCCGGATGTCCGGACTAAATCCGGGTTGATGGTTGGTATTGGTGAAACCAACGAAGAGATCATTCAGGTTATGCGTGATCTGCGTGCGCATGATGTGGATATGCTGACCATTGGTCAGTATCTGCAACCAAGCCGAGACCACCTGAAGGTGGAGCGCTTTGTAACACCGGCAGAGTTTGATGAGTTTTCCCGTCTGGCAAAAGAGATGGGCTTCAAACATGCTGCTTGTGGTCCATTAGTCCGTTCTTCTTACCATGCCGATCTGCAGGCGAAGGGAGAAGAGGTTAAGTAAGACCTCTTACTTAGCAAGAATT
This sequence comes from Oceanospirillaceae bacterium, assembly GCA_023954795.1. Taxonomy (GTDB): domain Bacteria; phylum Pseudomonadota; class Gammaproteobacteria; order Pseudomonadales; family Balneatricaceae; genus Pontibacterium. The sequence goes on from JAGSHA010000092.1 coordinate 9,696, forward strand.
CCTAAAAGGAGCCGACGGGCTCCTTTTTTATTGCCCGTTATTCTGAATCGATATGTTGCAGGATCAAAAACTTCTAATTATATTAGCTTGATCTTAATTAGAGGTGACGAACATGGCTGGACTGAAGACGATCTCCATCACTGCCAATATGGGTGATAGCAGCGCTATCTACGCAGACATCCGCGATCATAAAATGGTGATCGATCAGCCGACGGCTGCGGGTG
>JAGSHA010000133.1 GCA_023954795.1 Oceanospirillaceae bacterium
CATTACCTGAATGAAGCTCAAATCAAACTGATGATCGGCCTGGTCGCCATGGCATTTGTGCTCAACCATCTGCGCGGCAAAGGGAGTGATGAAGCTAAACCGGCCAGTGTCTGGCGTGGCGGATTCTGGGGCATCATCGGGGGCTTCACCAGCTTTGGCGTTCATGCCGGAGGCGCGCCATTAAACATCTACCTTTTACCTCTGAAACTGAACAAATCCGCCTTTGTGGGCACCACGGTGATCTTTTTTACCGCTGTAAACTACACCAAACTGATTCCCTATTTCTGGCTCGGACAGTTCACCAGCAACACCCTTCTCACCGCACTGGCGCTGGCGCCTCTGGCCCCCTTGGGGGTTTATCTTGGCAGCTTTCTCCACCATCGCATCGATGATCGCTGGTTTTACCGTATCTGTTACGGATTATTGACGTTGGCAGGCACTAAGCTGCTGTTTGATGGTCTGAGTGGTTTGGTATAATCGTAATCCTATTCGATTCAGTGTTCGTTTTGAGAGGCTCAAACGATGACCATTTCTTCCGATAATCTAGCCGACCGCGCCTGCCAGCTAACCCGAGAATTCATCGGCCATGCCTGCAAGGTCCGTGATGAAAATCCAGAGTACGCACAGACGCCCGAACAAACCGCGATGATACTGTCGCTGGAACTGTCACGTATTGGTATGAATGTCGAAGACGATCAAAAGCTGGATATTCTGGCGGGCCTGAAGAAAGGTCTGAACAGCCTGAAACTCACTGATGAAGAACGTCTGGCCATCACGGCTCAGATTAAAGGCCAGCTGTATCCGGGGAATAACGCTTGATCGAGTCGCTCAACATGCAGCCTGTCGCGGTGGTTCGCAGTGCATTTAAGGAAAAATTTGGCATCCCTCGCCAACCCGGTCTGGCAAACAGCATCGTCTCAACCATTGAGCTGTTGCCTGAGTTCAGCTCCGCAGAAGCAGTGCGCGGTTTGGAGCAATGCAGTCATATCTGGTTGGTGTTTGTCTTCAGTGAGTGTGTAGATAAAGGCTGGAGTCCACTGGTACGCCCCCCTCGATTGGGAGGCAATAAAAAGCTGGGCGTCTTTGCAACGCGCTCACCCTTTCGCCCCAATCCCATAGGGCTCTCACCGGTGAAGTTGGAAGCCGTGCGAATTGAGGGCAACAAAGTCAGTTTAGATGTCCGCGGTGCCGATCTGCTTGATGGCACACCGGTACTCGATATCAAACCCTATCTACCTTATTCCGATGTGATTGGTGATGCTGAATTTTCCGTCGCGGACCAGATTAAAAAGCTGGACCTGCCTGTTGTCTATTCTGACGCTGCACAAGAGGCCTGTAGCCTGTACGAACAACGTACCGGAGAACAACTCGACGAACAGATCAGTGAAATACTGAGCTGTGACCCACGCCCTGCATACAAGAAGAACGACCCGGATCGGATATATGGTGTAAAACTTCACGATCTGGATATACGCTGGAAAATCACAGACAATCAGATCTATATCGAATCGATCGCTTATTTGGAGTCTTCAGATCAGCCATAAAAGCAAACATGGCTTGAAGGATATTCGGAGATAAAGCACTGAAGCAGTCTGTAGTGAGGATATCTGCCACCCGCGCAAAGGGTGAGGCAACATTGCTATTCGCAGCTATCCGCAGAAAAAGTACGAAGGAACGGCCTTCCATAATAAGAACAGGAATCAGAGTTAATGCGTATCCTTGCTGTAGATCCCAACCGCGCGTTTCATCAGCTACTAAAAAGTCAGCTACAACCTATTGGTTGTGAATTAACAAGCTGTTCCAATGGATACGAAACACTCAAAGCACTCGATTCGAGTCAGTACGACCTGATTACGCTGGCACGTTATATTCAGCCAGATGACTATCTGCCACTACTGAAACACATTCGTTCGCTTCCCAAATATCAATTTACACCCGTTATGCTTATCGCCTATGACTACGATTTCAATTTCGTTAAAGAAGCCGTGGGTCATGGCATTACAGATGTTCTTGATCGTCACCAGCCCGATCAGTTAATTGATGGCATCATCCGTCTGTTACGCCGGACCAGCTATCAATTTGACGATCACGTATTGCTGGTCGAAGACAGCCCAACAAACGGTCAGCTTGTCACGACGATGTTGCAACAGCGCGGGATGTCTGTGGAATGGCATACAACCTACTCCGGTGCGATCGATACTCTCGAATATAAAGAGTTCGATCTGATCATTACCGACCTGCTTTTGGACGAGAAACACACCGGTCTGGAGCTGCTGCACTACATTCGCCATCACCAACGCACCGCGATAAGGGAATTGCCGGTCATCGCTTTAACCGGCTTTAATGACCCATCCCGTCGTCTTCTGGCGTTCCATTTAGGTGCGGATGATTTCGTCAGCAAACCTTTTTCGGAAGAAGAACTTCTCGTACGAATAGACCGCGTATTATCCCGGCATAAGCTGGTCACTCAACTACAGAAACGGGAAGCCCAGCTGACAGAGATGGCGCTGTTCGATTCACTCACCAGCGTCTACAACCGGCACGGGTTAAGTGAATTAATGAAAAAAAGAATCAGGTACTGCCACCGCCATGAAATTCCTGCGGTCATGCTGTTGATCGATCTGGATCACTTTAAGGAACTCAACGATACGTTTGGACACCCATTTGGCGATACTGTGCTGCGTAAAGTGGGTCAGACACTCAATGACATTGTGCGCGACGATGACATTGCCGGTCGCTGGGGGGGGGATGAATTTCTGGTGTTTTTACCGCATTGCCAGCTTGCGGGTGCAACCCAAACAGCGCGAAGAATCCGTAACCGTCTTCAACAGCATAACGAACGTATCGGATGCTCAATCGGAATCCACCAGCTTACACCTGAAGACACCCTGGAGTCTCTTATCGAACACGCGGACAAGGCTCTTTACAAAGCCAAAGCACACAACAAAGGTGGTTATGCACACGCGTAAGGCTTTCTCTCTGTCAGCTGAACTATCAGATAATTCATGACAGGTTCAGCCCGTTCGGTATAGCCTTCACCTTATAGCAACTACACAGGTCATCCACTGTGAGACATCCGATCAAATTTTTGCTCAGTACTTCGCTGTTAACCGCCCTACTCTCGCCAATCGCGTGGGCAGATAATAATCCAGATTTTGCAGAAACCGAGCGTTGGATTAATGAATTATCTCAACAGCTGTTAGAAAAAGGTGCGGTCAGTGGTACCTACCTGAACAACTATCTGCAATGTTTACAGGATGAGAAGAGTCTGCGTGATAATCCGGGTACCGATCTCGAAAAGCTCTGGCAGGAGTTAATGGGCGCAAGCCATAGTTGTGCCCCGGTGATCGAAGATATGGTGGAAGCGCTCAAAAAAGATGACGCACAATCCGAAGCCTTGCGACAACAACTGCAAGATCTGGAAAAAAGCCTTTGAAACGTAAGCTTTCTGAAGACATGCAGACACAAAAAAGGGTGCCCATCGGCACCCTTTTTGTCTTTAGTTGTTGATTGTCGCATCAGCCGACCGTGTTAAGACTCAACCGCTTGAGGACGGAATTTCTTCGCCAGCCAGTAATCAACGCTGAAGTAACGTCCACCACCTACGAAAAACAAACTCAGCAACATGATGAAGTAGGTGATAGCAAACTCAATACCGTTATTGAGTATCACCACGGATCCACGCCCCGTCAGCCAGTTATAGTTGCCGTTTTCACGCAATATCTCTTTGGCTGCATTCAGTCGTTCAACAGATTCCATGACACGATCATTGGCCAACCAGCTACTTGCATCAGCAATCGCTAACCAACCATTTTCCCAATGCACCGAGAATGCAGCCACCAGCATGGTGATCATCAGCGGGATGGAGATCCAGCGGGTCGCAAACCCTATAATCAATGCCAGACCACCAAAGAGTTCAGTACCTGCGGCCATTGCAGCCATCACTTCAGGCATCGGCAAACCGAGACCCCATTCAGCATTACCAAACCAGGCAACGGTATCGTCAAAATGCGATAGTTTGTTATAACCTGCCTGCATCAGTACAGGAGCCAGATATAAACGCAGTAACAGCGGCGCCAGTCCGTCCATCTGACGGGTGTAGTCCAGCACATCATGCACTTTGTTATAGGTATTTATCAGTGCGTTAGCCATGTATTAGCTCCTTAAATCCTTCACTCTTATTCACGCGTTTGATCACATTTCCTGTCATGCGATCGGTCACCCTTTAAAAACACACGTTCTATTACGCTAAAGTACCGAGGATGACGCCACTCGCCCTAAGTTGCTCCAGGGTCTGCAGGCCTCCAGCCACCACTTGATCCGGTGATGGATGTTGCAGCTCAACCGCAATTTGCTGCAATGCTTCGTGCCCCGTCATCTCTTCAGATTCCGACAGCAGATACAGCAAACGGGCGGTGACCGGATTGGTCTCAATAAACTGCACCGCGTCCTCTCGATTGCGATAAGCAATCAGGTAGGTTGGCTGGGCACCGGGTTCCTGCGGCAAGTATTCTTCACATATGCAGTGCACGGGGTACTGATATGCAAGAGACCATGCCAAAGGAGATTGCACAGGATGGCCTGCCAATAGATCCCCATTGGGATCTACCCCTTCAACAGGCAGATCCACCTCCGAACTATCAAGCGCCAGCTCAACCCATTCGTAATGGAGCAGCTCTTTCATGAAGGGCTGATCCTCATCATCCGGCGCTCGCTCGCCATTGACGTATTCAATAAATTCTTGACCGATTTCCAGGAAGTACGGGGTATGGCAACGGTACAGGTCGAAGAAATTACGCACTGTACGGTGCCAGTATTCATCACTGGAAATTGTCTTCATGACCGGGAAGTTTCCTGCTAGAAAACCTTCCACATTGTTGTAAAACAATTCACGGTAGATCTGCATCCGGCGCTCTTCGATACCTTCAGGTGCATCGTGAGTGTCCGGGTTACGGATATGGGCTGCAAAACCATATTGCAGCGCCTGAAAGTCGTCCTGATTATGCAACGGTGCGGTCATTACGCTGCCTCCAGGTCTGTTGATAACTGCGGATCTGTTCCACTTCCACCAGCAACTCTTCCATCGGAGGGATGTTAAAGTCGCGCTCCAGCAACGTCGGAACATCACCAAATTGATCATACGCTTGCTGTAACAGCTTCCAGACCGGATCAACCACATCGGCACCGTGGGTATCGACAATCAGATCGTCAGCTTCGTTGTAATGACCCGCAACATGCAGGTACATAATGCGTTCAGCAGGCATCGCAGCTAGAAATTCTTGTGCGTCGTATTTGTGGTTTACGCTATTTACGTAAATGTTGTTCACATCCAGTAACAGGTCACAATCGGCTTCATCCAACACCGCCAGCAAAAACTCTTTTTCACTCATCTCTGCACCAACGGCAGCATAGAAAGAGACGTTTTCAACAGCGATCTTTTGCTCCAGCACATCCTGCGTCTGGCGGATACGTTGCGCAACATAACGCACGGCTTCCTCAGTAAAAGGAATCGGCATCAGGTCATATAAATGTCCGTCATCGGTGCAGTAACTCAGATGCTCCGAGTAAGCACGAATATTGTGTTCTTTCATGAAAGCTTTCAGACGATTCAGAAAATCCAGATCCAGTGGAGAAGGTCCACCCAGAGACAATGACAACCCGTGTGTCATGACCGGGAAACGCTCTGCGGCTTCGCGGAAACTCTTTCCGTATCGACCACCCAGTCCAATCCAGTTTTCCGGTGCGACTTCAAGAAAATCGATCTGTTCCGGATCAACATTCTTAAAACTCTCTGTCATACAGCGACGATAACCAACGCCTGCACCTTTGACCGGATAACCTTGTTCTCTCATCTGTCCTTTCCTCAAGCCTGTTGTAAACAGGGCCTCGTAAAACGAAGCCCTGATTGTTTAAACGTAAACGGGCTGCTTAGCTTTTACCGCCGCATTTACCTTCACCACATTTACCTTCAGATGGCTTTTTCTCGCCGCCACATTTGCCTTCACCACACTTACCTTCGGTGTCTGCTTTTTTGTCGCCGCCGCACTTACCTTCACCACATTTGCCTTCGGAAGATGCTTTGTCGCCGCCACACTTACCTTCACCGCATTTGCCTTCGGAAGATGCTTTTTTGTCGCCGCCGCATTTACCTTCACCGCATTTGCCTTCGGAAGATGCTTTTTTGTCGCCGCCACATTTACCTTCGCCACATTTGCCTTCAGCATTTTTGTGGTTGTCCGCCAGCTGAACCTGACCGTAACCGGACGACAGCTCGGAAGCAGCAAATGGGTTAGCTGCAGCATTTGCAGTAGAAACAGTCGCCATACCAGCAACAAACGCCAGACTTACAGCAGCAACAACAGGTTTCAGAGTAGATTTAGTAGTAGCCATCGTTTTCACCCTCATTCTTCTCGTAGTAGAAGTATTAACAAATTTTGGTTTCGTTTTTTTATTCAATTTGCCGTTCACAACCTGTGTCTGGCAATTTGGAAAAGCCGCTGAATCATCCGCCTGCTTGTCCGATTTCTTTTCATCTGATCAATTCGTTCTGAGCAGATGATTTAAAATTCTGTTTTCCCTTGGCCTGCGGCGTTGACTGAATTACTATATTAGATCTATCTAATTTAGCTCGGAGGCGCTAATGGCTAATTCTGCCACCTCATCCTCTTCTACATCGTCAAAGCTTCAACATTTCCCTATCGCGTTCTTTGCGATGATCATGGGAACCACCGGCCTGACTCTGGCTTGGCAGAAGGCTGCTGAAGTGCTGCAGCTTCCAGCGCTTGTGAGTCAGGTCCTTCTGGTTCTGGTTGCCTGTCTCTTTTTAGCCGTGTCGCTTGGGTACGTGATCAAGATACTGCGCTTTCCTGAAATGAGCCTGAAAGAATTTCATCATCCGATAAAAATTAGTTTTTTTCCTGCATTTTCTATTTCAGTACTACTGCTCAGTGTGGCAACACTACAAGTATCGACAGATCTTTCCCTGTATCTATGGGTGGCGGGTTGCATCATGCATCTGGGTTTCACGTTACATGTCATTACCCAGTGGATACATCATCCTAAGTTCCAGATACAACATAGTACACCCGCGTGGTTCATTCCTGTGGTCGGCAACATAATTGTCCCTATCACAGGTACCGAGCACGGATTCTACGAGATCAGCTGGTTCTTCTTCAGCATCGGGATCGTTTACTGGATTATTTTAAAGACCCTGATTTTTAACAGGGTTCTCTTTCATGATCCACTACCAGAAAAGCTACTACCCACGCTTTTTATCCTGATTGCACCCCCTGCCGTTGGATTTATCTCCTACACAAAACTCAACGGTGGTGAGATTGATGCGTTTGCCCGCATTTTGTTCTATTCAGCCATGTTCCTCGTGTTGCTGCTCTTTACTCAGTTAGAGCGCTTCCGTCGAATTCCGTTCTTTCTGTCCTGGTGGGCCTATTCATTTCCACTGGCAGCATCCTCAATCGCGATCCAGATCATGTACCAAAAAACCGGCAACAGTTTCTTTGAAATCTTGTCATGGATATCACTGACTGTGGCAAGTCTGGTTATCGCCTTACTGCTGTTCAAAACGTTTAAAGCCATACGCAGTGGCGGTGTATTTAAACCTGATTGATCTGATGGCTTGAAGCCGATCTGAAAGCGGGCTCTAATGGGGGCCCGTTTTTATTTGAGCCACTGTGAATTCGCGTTATGTCTGAGATCAGCCCACAGCAGATTGCTTTTGACCAGCAACATATCTGGCATCCTTACTCCTCAATGATCAATCCACCACCGATGTATCCGGTCGTTTCTGCGGAAGGAGTGCGTCTGACATTGAGCGATGGTCAGGAGCTGATTGATGGCATGGCATCCTGGTGGTCGGTGATTCATGGTTATAACAATCCAACCCTGAACGATGCAGCCCACCAGCAAATTGATCGGGTTTCTCATGTGATGTTCGGTGGCCTGACCCACGAACCGGCCATAGAGCTGAGCCGAAAGCTGGTCGAGATGACTCCCGCACCACTGGACAAAGTTTTTCTGGCCGATTCTGGCTCGGTCGCGGTTGAAGTGGCGCTAAAAATGGCGATCCAATACTGGCAC
>JAGSHA010000174.1 GCA_023954795.1 Oceanospirillaceae bacterium
AGAAGTTATGTCTGGAGAGTTTTCAGTCTGGACTCAGCTGGCGAACGATCCTCGCCAAACGTGAAAACTTCCGTGCTGCGTTCAATGGGTTTGATTTTAACCAGGTCGCTGATTTCACCGAAACTGACGTGGAACGGTTACTCACGGATGCCGGTATTGTGCGCCATCGCGGTAAGATCGAAGCGGTGATTAACAACGCAAAACGGGCACAGGAACTGGTCGAAAAACATGGGTCACTGGCCGCGTATTTTTGGCGTTATGAGCCACAGCCGGATAACTTACCTGAACCTCAGACCGCGTCTACATCCGAAGAATCGGTTGCCTTATCGAAAGCGCTAAAAAAGATGGGGTGGAAGTTTGTTGGTCCAACAACGGTGTTCGCGTTTATGCAGGCGATGGGTTTGATCAATGATCACGCCGTGGGATGTGCCAGCCGAAGCAAAGCCGAGGCGATTCGCAAGCGCTTCAAACGTCCGGGAGCGTGAGCCGACTGTTTGTAGATGCGTTGAGTAAGGCGTTCGTATCCGACATGCACCATACAAAACTGCAATATTTTACAATGCAGGGTCCTGCTAATCGTTCATAGTACTTCTGATGCTAGGTGATCCCTAGTGGAGGAGGAATAGCTTTGAATACCAACAACTTATCTGTAACAGCCCAGCCGACCATCGGTTTTACCAGCGATAATATTGCAGGCACTTCGCCGCAGGTGCTTGAAGCACTTGCGCGATGCAATGTCGGGCAGGAATCACCCTACGGCAACGACGAATACACCCAGAATGTAGAGCGTATGCTCTGTGAAATCTTTGAGACAGATGTGAGTGTGTTTCTGGTGCCGACAGGCTCTGCGGCCAATGCGCTGTGTCTGAGCGTACTGTCTCCACCGTGGGGATCGATATTGTGTCACCCGGAAAGCCATATCAATAATGATGAGTGTGGTGCGCCGGAGTTCTTTACCAATGGCGCGAAGCTGGTGTCGGTTGAGGGTGATAACGCCAAGATTGATCCCGTACAGTTACAGGCTAAGATTCGCAACAAAGTGGGTGACGTGCATTCGGTGCAGCCATCTGTCGTCAGTATTACGCAAGCAACAGAAACTGGCAGTATCTATTCAGTTGCGGAAATCGAAGCGATTGGCGCGATCTGTCGAGATGCGGGTGTTCGTCTGCATATGGACGGTGCGCGTTTTGCTAACGCGCTGGTGGCACTGGATTGTTCTCCCGCTGAGATGACCTGGAAAGCCGGTGTGGAAGCTCTGTCGTTTGGTGCCACGAAGAATGGTGTACTGGCGGCGGAAGCGATCGTTCTGTTTGATAAAAGTCTTGCTACTGAGATGGGGTACCGCCGTAAACGTGGTGGTCATCTGTGTTCCAAAATGCGTTTCCTATCCGCCCAGATTGATGCCTACCTGCGCGACGATCTGTGGTTGAAGAATGCACGTCACGCGAATGATATGGCGGCGCGTTTGTCCGAGGGCTTATCTGCGATTGAAGGGATCGAGCTTGCGGGTCAGATCGAGTCTAATATTATCTTCTGTCAGTTGCCGCAGGCGGTGATTGATAACCTGACTTCCCAGGGGTTCCGTTTCTACCATGATCGCTGGGGGCCGGGTGTGGTTCGGTTGGTGACAATGTTCTCCACCCAGCCTGAAGAGGTCGATCGTTTCGTCTCGGCTACCAAACAATTATTGTCATAACGCTTTTCGCTGCTGCTATCTGACCACCCCGGGTGGCAGCAGGTTTTTGATATAATTAGCGATTGTAGATTCATGCTTTCCCGATTGATCAAGCTTATGAGGACTTCATGAAGGATCATGTAGAGTATCATCGCAATTCTGATACGCCTGATCTGGTTTTGAGTGAAGGCCTTTACTCGGAATACAGATTCGAACCCCATTATCATATCGATTATCACATCGGTCTGGTGGTTGAGGGTGTCCAAAAACAGCGTTTTCAAGGCAGCTCGGTATTGCTGGGGCTCGGACGTATCTCAATTATGCCACCCGGAGAGATCCACGATGGTATTGGCCATGAACAAAACGCTTACCGCTTAAAAACCTTCCGCATTTCCCCAGATCTTATTTCGGACTATTTTTCCGAAATTTATGACACCCATCGCGATCCCTTTTTTGGCGGGGCGATGATGGAAAATCCCTATATCGCTAATCGTTTGTTGCAGCTGTTTTCGGCTATTCAGGGCGGGGATTCGATCTCAACACTCGCGGTCGAAGAGTCTTGGTTTAAGTTACTGGAGCCGTTGCTCTCTGACCTGTGTGTGCTTTCACCTCACGAGAACAAAGGCACATTAGCGGCCAAACATTGGGAGTGGGTGCGGGAATATTGTCACGCGAATCTGGGCGATAAGATCGTACTCGATCAGCTGGCGACACTGTGTGAGTTAAGCCGTTATCAGTTTTTGAGACGTTTCGAACGTACCACCGGTGTGACCCCTCATGCGTGGCTGACACGTCTGCGCCTTGAGCATGCCTGCCGACTGATGCGCCATACTGACAATAGTATTGCGCAAGTAGCCAGCGAGGTTGGATTCTACGATCAAAGTCACTTCAATCGAGCCTTCCGACAGGCTTATGGCGTTCCGCCGTCTAAATACTGATCCTTTTCTCTATAAAAAGCGGGCATCCGCATGGATTAGAAAGATGCCCAAAAAGGGTTCTGTCCGTTTTAAGAGAGGGCGTAAGTTGCTTAGCGCAAGTTAATGCGCCTTGCCTCTGAGTTTGCTTGATAAACCACTCACACTGGGAGAGGCTGCTGCACGGCCTCAAATGGAGACCTCCCCGTTTCGTGCCAACCTGCGCTGTTCTCATGATGAATGGTTTGCGTTGCAGGGCTTGAAGCGAAACATCGTGATGCCTGTCCCCGGTTTTTCTGCTGCGCCAGATCTTATTGTAGCCACGGATATGATCGCTTTTTATCCGTCTCGGTTGTTGCCGAATGAGAAAGTTGTGCCCTTGAATCTGGATACGAAGCCGCCAAAGTTTGAGGTGATCGCTGTCTGGCATAGCCGCTCCAATCACAACCCCATTCATATGTGGATTGTGATGCAGTTGAGAAGTTTGTTTATGTCTGCGGCTTAACGCGGATTTGTTCAGGCTGGATAAAGTATCAGTCCGTACAATGCATTCCCGGCCCGAGAGAACGTTCGTGATAAGCCTGAAAACATCGGTTTATGCCGCTCGCCGGAATTAGGAATTTTTCCTATTCACATATGAGGCTGTATTAACTACATTTTTAGACAGTCCTAGGGTTTATGGCTGATGGTGAACAGAGTAATAGTTGCTCTAATCGCCATGTGGTCTACGCTTTTGTTATTGGTTTATCTCGCATATGCAGAAATTTGGGTGCGAGGGATCGATTGTTCCAATAGCAGGATTAGTTTGTAGTACCGCTTCGCAGTAGCAAAAAGGAACGTATGAGGCTTACTACTCAAATTTGCGTCGTGCAAACCGGCAAAGGAGCCGAATATGCGCGTAGGGAGTTATGGAAATGCATACTGGCACAGTTAAATGGTTCAACAACGCTAAAGGTTTTGGTTTTATTGTTTCACCTGAGTATAAGGAAGATCTGTTTGCGCACTATTCGCGCATTGTGGCAGACGGTTATAAGAGCTTGAAAGCGGGGCAGTCTGTTGAGTTTGATACGCAGCCGGGTGATAAAGGAACACATGCAATTAACATAAAAACAATTGAGTAGGACGGTTGGAAATACGATTCCCGGTTGATTTACCCACGCGCTAAAAAGATCGAAGTCAGATACGAAAAAGCCACCCGATGAGGTGGCTTTTTACTGTATGGGGCGGTGCAGAGTGCCTGCTTATTCCATCTCTTTAATCTGACGACGGATATCATCCATCTTAGCGGTCATCACTTTTTCAAGGTGATCCAGATCGGACAGGAACTTCGCCTTCGGATCCACCGGATCAACTTCTTTACGACGTGCATCCAGTTTTTTCAGTTCTTCCAGTGCGGCCACCAGCTGCGGACTGATCTTATCCATCTGCTCAAACGCTTTAGCGTTACGAACTTCCAGTGGAATACCGCGACGACCACGAATGAAGGAGAACTTCTTGCTGCGAGACAGAAGGGAGCCTTTAGGTCGCTTGTAGTAGATCTTCAGCACATCGGTATCACCCTGATGGCGAACAGTGTACTTATCGATGCTGTCGACAGATTTAACGCCCATTTTTTCCAGGGTTGGGTAATCAGACATGATTTGCTTATTCTCAATCAGTTGCACTTCATCTCAGAAGCACAGGGCTCAAAAAATAGGTATTGCTGGCTTCTTCTGCCTTCAGTGATGAGGGGGAGTCCCCTGAAGTATAGAAGAAGTATTGTTCGGGCCGCAGCACTCACTACGACCTGATGGCATTTTGGAGCTGAGAATGTCAGTTCAGTAATGCCTGGTTATTATTATTTGAGCTGAGACAGTTGACCTGTTTCAGGGATGGGCAAGGCCCTGATTGCTGCTTTCCGGGCGGGTAATCTCTGTGTGTGGCAGAGAGGCTGGAGGGCAGCTTTCGGCGGCAATACTAGGGGTATACCTTAGGGCCAGTTAGGGCCAGTTGCGCCTAATTGGTGGTGCCAGATTAACATATTGATATTAAAGGATAAATATATTGTGATGGTGCCAGTTCGGCGGTTTTTTGAGTGGGTTTTTAGGTCCAGATTTCAGCCGGTTGAGGAGGGCTCAGTGACACCTGATATAGCGTGATCGATCGTATCACTGATCCCTGACAACGTTTACTGTTTGTTTAGGACTTTTTGGCCTGATGGGCGTGCTTGCATGCGTTGGATATAGCGATTCAGCGGTGAGCCTGCTGGTAGTAATGTCGCTGCATTGGGTGTGCCTGAAAGGTAGTCGAGCATAGGGGTGAGAATCGCATCTGCGTAGCTGTACTGATCGCCGCAAATAAATGCGTGATCTCCGATCAGCTTTTCGAGCAACCTGAGGATACTCATCACTTCAGGCTCGGCTTCTGCAACCTTCTCAAGTCGAACCTGACCATCCGGGCCCTTAGGGAAGGCGAACTCCAACAGGTACCGTCGAACGATTGCCTGATCGACATACTGTGAAATAGCACGGCTCCATTGATCGACCTGTGCGCGCCCGTAGCTGTCTTCCGGTTGCAGGGCCGGGCCATCAAAGGTGGCATCGATATAGCGGCAGATACTAGCTGTTTCGAATACCGTGCGATCGTTGTGTAGCAGCGCCGGAATTTTTCCAAACGGATGGTAGTGCTGGCGGGCTTCGCTGTTCAATGTCAGCGGTTCGCCATTGATCTCAAATTTAGTTTCGTAGCTAATCCCTTTCTCTTCGCAGCACAACATTACCGAACGCACGAAGGTGCTGAAAGCAGGGCCGAGAATCTGAACTTGAGCAGACATGGTAGCTGTTCCTTTTGTGTGGTTTGTGTATGAAATATCTATGTGGTTTTCATCACTTGTTACCTACAATGCTAGTGGGAATGACAATATGTTAAAGAACATATTTTGATGGTTAAGTAAGATAGATCAGACACCTTTTTTTGATGTGAGTGTAAGCCATGCCCTGGGGACCGGAACAAAAACAGCAGAGCCGTGAGCGTATCCTAAGCAGTGCGGCCAGGTTATTTACGCAGCATGGCTTTGATCATGTTGGTATCAATGAAGTGATGACTGATGCAGGTATGACCCGTGGGGCTTTCTATGCGCATTTTTCGTCTAAGGCTGAGTTATACGCAGAATCCATCGCAACGGCGGCTAAAACGGCGCAGCTGAAAGCCACTGAAGCACTTGGCTCAGATGCTAGCTTACAACGTGTGGTAAAGGGCTATCTGAGCGAAGAGCACCGCAGTGGTAAGCAGATTACGTGTCCGCTAGCGTTGTTGATCACCGATATTGGACAGCGGGATGATAAGGTCCGTGAGGCCTATACACGTGTGTTTAAAGGTTTTGTAAGTCTGATTGCTCAGGGTGGAGATATGGACACTGATGAGGCAGATCGGCAGGCGTTGCAACAAGCGGTGCTGATGGTTGGAGGTCTGGCAATCTCCCGGGCCATTAATGACGAAGAGCTAGCAGCAACGTTGCTGGATGTGTGCCGTCACGGAGTGCTGGATGGTCTAGAGGTATAGTCGGTGATGAACGTAAAGTACATGCCGCACCGGTTGCCCCGTAGGCCGGAAACAAGGCAACCGGTTTGACGACTAACGTCGCCGTGCAAGCATGTTCAGGATATCTCTGAAGACACTGTTCTCCAGAGTTTCTGGCAGGTCGAGGGCCAGATTGTTTCGGTAGTAAGGGCTTAGGTCCAGACCAAATCCCAGCGCATAAAGTTCCAGATCACCACGGGCTTCCAGCATACCGCTGACGTGCTTCAGGTGATTGTCCAGATAGTCTGCGTCGTTGGATTGGCTGGTGGCCGTTTCCATCGGGCAGCCGTCAGACAGAACGATCAGGATGCGGCGTTCTTCCGGGCGCTTCGTCATACGTTCGGCGGCCCACAGCAACGCTTCACCGTCGATCCCCTCTTTGAATATATCCGGCTTCAGCATCGCGCTGATGCTTTGACGTGCCTGACGCATCGACGTATCGGCATCTTTGTAAACGATATGTTCCAGCTCGGTCAGGCGCCCCGGGTTCGGTTGTTTGCCTTGGGATACCCAACGTTTATACAGCTTTCCGCCTTGCCAGCTGCGGGTGGTGAAACCCAGAATTTCAGTACTGGCACCGGCTTGCTCCAGCGCACGACACATAATCTCGATCAGCATCGCGACCTGTCCGATATGCTCCTTCATAGAACCGGAGTTATCCATCAGGAAGGTGAC
>JAGSHA010000418.1 GCA_023954795.1 Oceanospirillaceae bacterium
AAGCAGCCAATGCGGAGCTGACCCCCTTCGGTAAGCACTTTATGCCGCAGGCGAAAGAACTGATCGCCCATCATGATCGGATTGCACAAGACATGACGCTGATGGCCAATCATAAAACCGGCCATCTGCGTCTGGCGTCAGTGCCCTCTATTGCCAGCCGGATGTTGCCGGAGATCCTTTCCAAGTTTGTCGAGAACGCTCCCGACCTGCATATCAGTTTCTATGACGATAATGCGGGTGCCGTGCTTAATATGGTGGAAAACCAGCAGGTGGATTTTGGTATCGCCAGTTTGTGGCATGCACACGAACACAGTGACAAAACCTTTACACCGATATGGGAAGACCAGATCGGCGTGGTCTGCCGTGTTGATCATCCATTGGCCCGTCGCAAAACATTGCATTGGGAAACGCTGCGCGAACATCGCCTGATCAGTAACGGTACATCTCGCTTGTTGCAAGATACCGAAGCCGAACCGTTGCTGGGCGATTCTCAGTTTTATATCTCCAACATGATCTCGCTTGTTGCGATGCTGGAAGCGGGCATGGGTGTCACTACCCTACCGTGGTTTGCATTCCCGGAAGAGAGCACCAAGCTGAAGTTCATCCCGTTGACCTCCCCCAGTGTGATCCGTCAGATCGGTATCGTGCAGATGAGCAACAAATCGCTCACACCTGCAGCGGATTCGTTGGTGAAGTTTATTTTGGAGCATGCCCAGCAGTCGGAGTAAGTCGATTGATTTGGCCGGTCGATGTTGGGAATCGCGTTGCTCGTCCCAACCTACACAGTCCCAATCTCCGGAGCTCCCATAGGTTGGGACGAGCACAGCGATTCCCAACACACACAGTTGACCACCTGCACCACACCCGTAGGTTGGGACGAGCGCAGCGATTCCCAACACACATAATCGACCACCTCACCACATCGTAGGTTGGGACGAGCACAGCGATTCCCAACACACAGTCGACCACCTCACCACATCGTAGGTTGGGACGAGCTCAGCGATTCCCAACAACACACCTACAGCCTAACCACACCGCCCCAGCGCCCCTCAAACCCGTAAATCACGACTCATCCAATCACCCTTCCAAAATAATCGCTATCCGATCCACTCACCCAAATCGCTCATAACCATAGAAAAAATAATACTTTTCACCACTTTGATAAGGTTCACTTATCACGCGATATAACCTTTTGATTTGTGTGCGGATAAACCTTTGGCCCAAGATAAAACGGTCGCAGGCAATCGGCCAAGGTGGTTGTCAGCGATGGTCATGGGCGTCGAAATGAATGCCTTGATTTGTTAGCACCCGAAAAAGCGTTAATGATTAACCATACGGGTGTGGCTCTCTCTGCAGACAATAATTAAATGCGAAACCAGCAGAGATACAGAGTACGTCGGTTTCCAACACATCTATGCTGCTGCCGGATAAGCAACGCCGGCCCAAAGAACCTAAAAAGATGTGTAGCAAAAGAGGATCATAATAATGACAACGCCTGCAGCTATCCAAACCTCGTTGAGGGGTGATAATGCACTGCCACTGCGTCCAGCCAGTCAGGTCATGGATCTGGAACGCCTCGGTGCTCTGCACCAGAGCCGCCTGAGTTTTATGCGTACATTGGTACGCCGTATCATGCGTGAGCGCTGGCAGATTGAGCCTGCTCGTTTCGAGCTGGATAATGATGGCTATGGCACCGTCGTGTATGAGGTGCATGCACCCCACGGCCTGTTCAGCTTTGTATTGTTCTCCGATTATCTGTCGCCGGAAGAGCGCAACGACCGCGTGATCGCCACCAAGTGGGATCTCACCATGGCATTGGTGGAAGGGTCTGTTGACGATATCTATCTGGAGAAACTGCGCCAGAACGTGCCTAAACAGGAAGCTGGCCGCGTTGATGCGCGTGTATTTGTCCTCTCCCGTGCCAACCGCAGTGCGCGTAACTTTGACTACGTTGTTGATCAACTGTCTCAAGGTGAGCAGCCGGATGTCGAAAAGATTGCCAAGGTCGGTTATCTGTACCGCACCACCGCCGTATACGGCAGCGGCAAGCTGGGTATGTCTGACTGGGAAAAAGTCCGTACCAAACATAAAGATTTCGCCCGCCCGTTTGCCGGCGAGATGTTTGTCTGCCTGATGCTGCGTAACTTCAGCCTGACTCAGGCGGAACATATTGCACGTCACAAATCCCCAGAGACCTTCCAGCCGATGGACGCGGATATCAAGCGTTACTTCGGTATCGGTAACTCTACCGGTCTGGGTATGGCGCCTTATCTGGTGAACCACCCGCTGCTGATCAATCAGTGGATCGAGATGCGCGAGCTGGCACTGGCCCGCATTCGTGTACTGGGTAACATCAATAACCGCACCCGTCAGGGGCTCGACGAACTGATCGAGCGCTGCACTCTGCATACCGCTGAAACCATCACTGAAGATGAGTGGCAGACCAACAACAATCAGTTGGTACTGAAAGATCTGGATGCGCTCAAAGCGTACATCGACAGTGACTTTAATGACTGGAACGCCCTGCTGAACTGGAGTGAAGAGCACTGCTCCATACAAGGTCAGGAGATGCTGGTCTCTATCATGCTGGAGCTGTACCCAGAGCTGGTCGATGATCTGGAAGAGTATCACTCCGCTGAAGAGTTCCTGGATCTGGACCCACTGATGCCGCTGCAGACGCTCAAGTCTGTGATCGAAACCCGTTACGACTGGGCTTTGGATATCGACTTCGATGCAGAAGGCGCACGTGAAACCTGCTGGTACCGTTCTGAAGAGAAGATGGAACCGCGTCTGGGCAGCGTTGCCGATGCCGAAGCGAAGAACAAACAGATGGCGCTGGGTGTCGGTTACGCGGTGCGTAAATGCTACGACCAGCTGAGCGAATACATGCAGGAACACCCGGACCACACCACGGCCAGCTTTATGGTGGCACGTCCGAAGATGCGCGGTATCGTGCGTCGTATCCAGAGCATGAACCGCTGTATCTACGGTGATATTCAAGCCAACCTGCTAGATCGCGATATCCTGCCGATGCACTTGCTGCGCTGCAAGCTGGCATTCTTTGGTGTGAGTAAGTTTGATCCACGTTCCCGTCTGTGGGTACGTAATACCATGTTCCAGGGCGCACCCCTGCTGGAAGATATCGGACAAACTTTTAACGATGACTGGTTCATGCCACTGTCGCCAAAGCAGTAAGGAGAAGCACAATGAATATTTCTATGAATGAACTGAAAGCTGCTCTGCGCCGCTGCTTTGAAGCGACCGGGTACTTCGTGGGTAACTACGAAGATG
>JAGSHA010000343.1 GCA_023954795.1 Oceanospirillaceae bacterium
GAATGCCGATGGTGGTTGGCATAGGAGGTGGTTAGAAAACCACCTTCCTCGGTCTCTCCCGCCAGAAACACATGTTTATGCGGCACAAACACGTCATCAAAGATCACCACCCCCGTGGACTGACCATACTTGGCCGAGAACTTGGCGGCCGCTTCACCCGGTCGACCCGCCGGTTTGGCAATGATGGTTACACCTTCCGCATCCACCGGCACCGCACAGGCTACGGCGAAATCCGCATCCTCGGGCGTATGTGTGCGACAGGGCATCACCAGAAACTCATGCATATAAGGTGCGCCAGTGACGATCGCTTTAGTACCACGAATCACAATGCCATCCGAACGGCGCTCTTTGATATGCACATAAACATCCGGGTTGCTTTGCAGGCCGGGACGTTTGGACCGATCCCCCTTGGCATCCGTCATCGCCACACCTATGGTCAGATCCTCATCCTGCACCCGATGCAGATACTCCAGAAAACGGCTGTGATAGTCCGTTCCGTGATTCGCATCCGTCTGCTGGGTCGACTGGTACAAACCGTTCAGCGCATCATGACTCAGGTAACGCTGCGCGCACCCCGACTCAGCACAGACAGCACGCACTGCTTCCAGTTTTTTGAGCAGATCGTCACTGCTCTCATTGATATGCAGCATACGGTTTACCAACTGGCCCGACGTACTCTGCGTCGCGGTCAGCCAGTCACGGTATTTATCCTGATGGGCAAAATCATAGGTCACCCCCACACCGTTAATACCCGGTGCCAGCAACGGCTCATCTACCACGCTGGTCACCTGCAAACCGTTCACAAACACCCTAGGATTGTAGCGGCGAAGCGATTCCCGGTAGTCATCTGCTGTCATCAACATCGTCATGTCACCTTGATAAATTAGTGCTCTTTCAACAAAAATCTAACAGTGTTAAAATTTTTAATCAATACAACAAACCGATAGAGCTCGACCATGACCGACAGCACAAACGCCACCCGTAATAGCGCCCGAAAGCAGGCGGTGAAAGATATGAAGCGGGAGATGATACTGGCGGCCGCGCGCAAGATATTTGCTCAGGAAGGTCTTGAAGGTGCCAGTTTGCGGGCCATTGCGCAGGAGGCAGGCTACACACCGGCAGCACTCTATTTTCACTTCGAATCAAAAGAAGCGGTCTACGCAGCGTTGCTCGAGGAATCCCTTGTTCGGCTGCAAACACATATGGATCGGGCGCAGCATAAAGCCAGCTTGCCGTCAGACCGTTTCAGCGCTGCCGCCATGGGCTTTTTCGAGTTTTATCATCTGAACCCTAAAGATCTGGATCTGGGCTTTTATCTGTTCCGTGGCGGCATGACCCCCAAAGGGGTGGGTAAAGATCGTAACCAGCCATTAAATGATCAGCTGACCGCGGCCTTATCAGCGATTACCGATACCGCTGTCGCACTGGGCATCAATCAGACACAGGCCAATCGGGTGACCGCCGAGATATTTGCCCACGCCACCGGCTTATTGATGCTGGCCCATACCGGTCGTATGCGAATGTTTAATCTCAGTCCAGTAGAGATGATGGAGAGCTATGTGGCTGAACGGCTGGAATGGATACTCTCGTCAGTCAGTTCTTAAGACGACGCGCCTGTTTCCCGCTGTTTTCGATACTGTACCGGACTAATACCGGTCCGTTCGCGGAACATATAGATAAACGGAGATGGGGAGCTATACCCCAGATCCAGTGCGATACTGGTAATGCTCTGCCCCGTATTCAACAACTCAATTGCTTTCAGCATCTTTAATTGTAAGCGCCAATGCTTAAGAGACATCCCGGTTTCCTTGCGGAACTTACGGTCCAGTGTGCGCTGAGACATAGAGACCGATTGTGCGAGCACGGCCGTAGACGAGGTATTATCCGGCTGCTCGTAAAGCCGGTTACACAGCTGAAACAGGTCCTTTTCTGTCGGCCAGGGTAGATAACCCTCTTCGTGGCGCAGGCGGGACAAGGTTTGCAGCAACAATTGAATCAGATCGTTTTCATACCCTTCTAAGGGATACTCTACGGCAAAACCCGCCGCCTCTTTGATCAGTTCCCGCATCAGCGGCGTGATATGTAATACGGTACTTTTCTGGGAACGCTCAACACTGTCTGGCGTATCCAGCCCCCGATAACTGCGGTCAACGTAGAGACTCTTCAGGTCAGCCCCAAATTCCGTATAGACACTGTGCTGGCACCCCGCTGGTAACCAGATCGCTTGCTCCGGCGGAATAAAGTATCGCTCACCCTCCAGCGTCACCACTAAGACACCGGATATGGCATACAGCAGCTGGTGCCACGCGTGCGTATGGGCCGGAAAAAAGTGCCGGGCAGGCATCTCTTCCTGCCGCACAAACACTTCCCGTGGCAGCCGCTGCATGGTCAATAGATTGAGTTCGTTATCAGGCATATTCATAATTTGGCTGACTATATATACAAATTGTCTTTTCATATAAAGATAGCCACCAGGGTATCCGCTACTGTGTCAGAAGAACAGTCACGGAGTTAAATTGATGCCCACCCTGAGCAAAGCCAGGATGCTGACCACCAGCGTCATTGGCATGATTATTACCATCGGCATCGCCCGTTTTGCCTATACACCGATGATTCCTGAAATGATGGAAGAGATCGGCCTCAGTGAGTCCGTTGCAGGCTATCTGGCCGCAGCAAACTATGCGGGTTATCTCAGCGGCGCCTTACTGATCTCGTTTATCAGCAGTCTCAAGCTGAAACAGATTCTGTTTCGCAGTGGTTTGTGTGGCGCGGTTATCACAACCCTGCTGATGGCGTTTACGCAGAACGAAATCCTCTGGTATCTGCTGCGCTTTATCTCTGGCCTCAGCAGCTCGGCGGGGGTTTTACTCGGTGCCGGGTTGCTGATGCACTGGTTGATGAAACACAAGCATCAGGCAGAGCTGGGGATCTTTTTCTCCGGTTTAGGTCTTGGCATTGTGATCACCGCGCTGCTGGCTGAACTGATCAAAGACCACTTCAGCTGGGATCAGCAATGGCTGATCTACGGATCGGTGGGTTTGGTGCTCACGCTTCCGGTATGGCGCTGGTTTCCTGATCAGACAGAAGATTCAATCCGACCGGCGACCAATACGTCTGCACAATCCGTCTCCGGCCTGTTTATGCCAGTGCTGCAAACCGCCTACTTCTGTGCCGGAGTCGGGTACGTGATCACCGCAACATTTCTGGTCGCCATCGCTGAATCCTCAGACACGCTACGCGGTCAGGGCTGGTTGATCTGGCTGGTGGTGGGCCTGGCCTGCGCTCCGGCCTGCGGTTTGTGGGACCGTTTTGCCCGAGTCTACGGTCAATGGCTGGCACTGTTTCTCGCCTATGTGCTCAACAGCCTGAGTATTCTACTGTTGATGATCAGTCAGGAGCTGTCTGTCACCCTGCTCAGCGCCGTGATTTATGGGGGCAGCTTTATCGGTATCGTCAGTATGACGCTCTCCATGGTGGGACGGCTCTATCCTCATAACCCGTCCCGCCCGATGAGTCGCCTGACCTTTAGCTACGGTCTGGCACAAATGATCGCACCCGCGATTGTGGGTTATCTGGCCGAAATAAACGGTAACTACTACAGCGGCCTGCTCATGACACTGCTGGTGATGACAGCCGGCATTATTGCTCTGCTCTGGGCGATGCAACTGTCGAAAACAGCAAGCAACTTCAGCACTCAATCGACAACTCTGAAAGGAACCACCTAAATGAGCAACATCACTAAAGGTATCTATCAGCTGGTTGAAGAAGCCAATCAAATTGTGGACGAGATCACCGTCCGCGAAGCACTGGAACTCTATCAACAGGAGGGTGTTCAGTTTGTGGATATCCGCGATATTCGGGAACTGGACCGTGAAGGCCGGATTCCCGGTGCGTATCACTGCCCCCGTGGCATGCTGGAGTTTTGGATAGACCCGGAAAGCCCCTATGCGAAGGGGATTTTCCAGAAAGATCTGACATTTGTACTGTTCTGCGCCGGAGGACTACGCTCAGC
>JAGSHA010000388.1 GCA_023954795.1 Oceanospirillaceae bacterium
GCCTGTTCTTTGTCTCTGCGTGATCCAAAAAAACCTAAATAGAACAATTACCTACTACGTAAAGTCGCATTCGGAGAACGCTGCTAAAGATTCCAACTCCAATGAAACATTTAGCTAATACCAACATCGCCACACTTTGGTACTAAATCATTATTGCTAATACGAATAATTATCAATAAACTAATCGCATATTTTTTGAACTGTTTTACCTGCCATTTTTTATCGCTATCCGGCAGTGCTTATTGTTCGTTATTCCGTTAGAAGTGTATCTGTTCCAGCGTCTGTGGCTGATGTGGCACCGGTAACTTTCTGCGTATAAAGCCCGATCTGAAATCCAGCATCTGTGAGAGGTGTGGAGGCATGAGCTGCGCTTTATTTTTACGGCCTGTGTGTACACGGGTTTTAAATTTATCGTAGATAAGATCTGGAGCAGTTAATGACTTCCCCTTTGCGTTCCCGTACTCAAAAATCCGCCCAACTTCATACCTCATCCGCCAATGTTGTGCCGGATATTCGTTGTTGTTCTCTCAGCTTCGCTCTGCAAAACAGAGCCTCCTATTGCCGGTCGTCTTAATCTGACCTTCGCAATCACACACCGCTGAATACTGATCATCGTCGGAGCCCACCTTTGCCTCCGAGTATCTCTGTGAACAATAAGAACTGAATATCCCCATGACTGAACTTGAACTGTTTTACCTATCCCAACTTTTCCGCACTTACACCGTAGGCCTTTGTCTGGGTGTCTCTACACTGGTACTGACGTTTTATTATTTTGTCGTCGCTAAAGGCCATACGGAACCGGCTGAAAAACGCCTGCTGCATGTTGCCTATAACGTTTTACGCATCGGTATGGTGCTGGTGGTATGTTCTGAAATCACCACCCTGATGTACAACTATCATGTCCATAACTTCATTTACTGGACCGACAACCCTGAATTATTGATCCGTTTGACCATCTTCTCCGTCATCGTGATCAACGCATTGCTGATGCAGTACCACAAGATCAGCATGTGGCTGGGTCCCGTCTTTGCGGGTGGTTCCTGGTATGCCTATTTCTTCTTTGCCGTCTGGATTGAAACCGAGTCCACCTACAGCACGCTGCTTATCGGTTATCTGGGTTGGCTCGGCGTCTTTGGTCTGTTCCTCGCGCTTCTACGCACATTGCTCACGCGCAAATCCACCAGCAGTGACAACGCTCAGCTGCAAACAGCAGGAGCCTGAGTCATGTCCCATACACCTCATACCTCTCACACAGCAACAGTCGCAGCTCAATCCAGAATAGGCAGCTCACTGATACTAAAAGCCGGAATTACTGGTCTGGTCGTGGCATCAGGCGCACTGGCTTTTCAAGCCTATCAAAGCTTGTGGCTGCCCTTTGATGGCTACGGGGATGCGGATATGAATTATCTGCAGCAGGAACTGCCAGCAAGTCTGTCCGGGGGTGACCTGACTCATTTCCACTCTCAGGGCATGGCGTTTGAGCAAGAAGCCCCAAACCTGTCATGGGGACTATCCGCTGCCTTTGACCGGGGCGATGGCGTATTCGAGCGCGCATTTACCCCCAGTGTCGCCAGTGGCTGGCGTGGCGACGCCGACGGCGTCGGTCCCATCTTCAACCACAATGCGTGTGAGGCCTGCCATCAGGCTGACGGACGCGCAAAACCACCCGCGGGTCCGGATGAGGTGATCGAAGGCGGTTTTGTACGGGTATCGATCCCTGGCACCGGACCTTACGGCGAACCGCTGTCGCCACCGGGATACGGTGCTCAGTTGGGAGACCGTGCGATCGACGGTGTTAAACCTGAAGCCAGGGTGCGGGTGAACTGGATTGAGGCAGCCGGTCAGTTCCCGGATGGGGAAACCTATTCGTTACGTAAGCCTGAGTTCCTGATCTCCGAACTCGCCTACGGCCCGCTGCCAGAAGATACCGTCTATGAAATGCGTATGGCACCGCCTGTGTTTGGCTTAGGTCTGCTGGAAGCCATTCCGGAAGCAACGATACAAAGCTGGGCTGATCCGGAAGATAAAAATGGCGATGGAATCTCCGGGCGTCCGAACTATGTCTGGGATCTGGAGCGTGGCGGCAAGATCATGGGCCGATTCTCCTGGAAGGCCAATGCTTTTGATGTCCGCCAGCAGTCCGCCATCGCCGCATTTAACGATATGGGCGTGAACAACGAACTGTTTCTTTATCGCCATGACGATCAGAACCCAACCCACAAAGCCCGTCAGAACTGTGAGCCGGAGCAAACCACCTGCCTTGCAGCATATGACAGCAGTGATTTTGAGCTAGCACCCGATCAGCTAAAAGACGTCACCACCTATCTGCAACTGCTGGGTGTGGTGTACCGCCGCAATATGGACGATCCAGCCGTACAGGAAGGCGAACAACTCTTCCATAGTATTGGTTGTGAATCCTGCCATAAATCAGTGGTGAAAACCGGTGAGCACGAGATCTCCCGTCTGGAAAATCAGCTGATTCGTCCGTACTCCGATCTCTTATTGCATGACATGGGTGAAGGGCTGAGCGGACGCCGTGACTTTGAGGCAACGGAAACCGAATGGCGTACCGCGCCGTTATGGGGAATCGGTGTGACAGAAACGGTAAACGGTCATACCAACTTCCTGCATGACGGACGTGCACGCAACATTCAGGAAGCCATTTTGTGGCACGGCGGCGAAGCGCAACAGGCGCGAAATAGCTACATGCAGCTGACCCGGGATCATCGCCAGCTATTGCTGAATTTTGTAAACAACCTTTGATGAAGACAGCGTCTGCCGCCGGTGTATTCGCCGGCGCAGCAGCACATGCAGCGTACAGGCAGCCAACGCCAGCAACAGAGTGAGGCTGCTTTGCAGAATAAACGCCAGCGATAGCGCATAGGCGGAATAGAACTTAGTGATCAGTGTCAGCCCCGGCAGGGTGGTCAGAAAAGCCATCGGCAACGTTTCCATTCATTGCGGCAGTTCATCTCACTATAGATGGTCATTTCACCGCGTGCTGAAACAGAAATGATTCTGAGAACAACTCACAAACAGACCCGATCCATTTCATCGCAGACCCGCGACCATGCAACAGGACAATACCGTGACTTCACTCGCGTTACATCGCTCACCTCAGAACACCCTCCATTCACTGACTGTGCGTCCGGAACTGGCCCCGGTGTTTGATCAACTCAACCAATTGATTCTGGGTAAGGAGTTACAGCTGAAACTCTCGCTCAGCTGTTTGCTGGCAGGCGGGCATTTGCTGCTGGAAGACCTGCCGGGAATGGGTAAAACCGTGTTGTCGCACTCATTGGCTGCGGTGTTGGGGCTGGACTACACACGCGTTCAGTTTACCAATGACCTGTTACCGGCAGACCTGCTGGGTGCGTCGATCTATCAGGCAGATAAGCAGAGCTTCCGCTTTATGCCCGGTCCGGTATTCACCCAGCTGCTGTTGGCAGATGAGATCAACCGCGCCACCCCAAAAACACAAAGTGCCTTGCTGGAAGCAATGGAGGAAAAACAGGTCAGCCTGGAAGGAGAGACCCGTAAACTGCCCGATCCGTTTTTTGTCATCGCGACGCAGAACCCGGCGGAACAGATTGGCAC
>JAGSHA010000097.1 GCA_023954795.1 Oceanospirillaceae bacterium
CAGATGAACGCCAGCGGCTAAAGCCGCTGGGACGTTTCTTCGACAATTTTCAGTAACTACGGTGATCAGATGTAGTTAGGGATGCTGACGTGGGTATGACGCATGTGTAACGACAAACCCAGTGAAGACAATCCACGCTCACCCAGCAATTTCGCGGAGAGCGGTAAAAACTCTTGCTCTTCAAAGTTGGCGTGTGCCAGATAGTCATCGGCCAGTTTACCTGCCGCTTCCTGATCCAGAGAGGCCGGTTTTCCTTTGGACAGCTGCTTGATGTCGCTTTCGATCGCTTTCCACTGCGCTTCCAATGAGCGGTGCTCCCGCACCAACTGATCGATCATACCCAACGCTTTTGCTGCATCGTCACCACCTTTGCGGGATGAATCTTTTACTTCAGCAAACAGCTCCTGCTCCTCTTCACTGTGATGCTCAAGCACCACATCACGAAAAAATGCGTAGAGTTTTTTGGCTGAAGTTTTGACATCTGCCTGAACCGGGCTTTCGATTTCAGTCAGTGACAATGCACGCAGACGTTCGAAGTTATTGATAATGCCCACATGGCAATTGGAAAAGTCCGTCAATGGATCTTCGTTGCTTCCTGCACTGGCTGAGTTCGGCTCAGTAGTCATCGGTTGTACCCTCAGTTGCATATAGCGTTAGCTATTTCATATGCGGAATGCGAACTCTGATCCGGACCCGACCGGGATCTTTGAGTCTACCTTAATAATAGGTAACGACATCGAGGGTTGTTAATGACAAAAATCAATTACGATACATTTATTTATAAAACCAATAAATTAATGTATCACTTATACTTTAAATAGAGTGTGCTCCGATACGTCACGCGTCCAGTGCTCTGATTTTCGAGGCTTCCAGATGACATCCATCGTCAAAACACACGACGCGGTTACGGCCAGATTCTTTGGCGAAATAGAGGGCCTGATCGGCTTGCTCCAACATATCGCCAATGGAATTTGCAGTCGTTTCATCCCACGCAGTGACACCGATACTCACGGTCAGGGTGCTTACCTGATCCTGGCCCGATAACTCAACCACTAACTTGCTGATTGCTACCCGAATATGGCTCGCCAGCTCAAACGCCTGCCTTATATCGGTTTCTGGCATCAATATGGCAAATTCTTCTCCGCCCAAGCGGGAAATGATATCGGTACTACGAACCCGCCCAAAACACGCTGAGTAGAAAGCACGCAGAACATCATCTCCAGCGGCATGCCCGTAAGTATCGTTAACACGTTTAAAGTAATCGAGATCTAGCATCATGACGGAAAGTGGACGACCATACCGCTGCGCACGCTCGACCTCTTTATCCGCCAATTCGTTGAATTTCCGGCGATTAATTGCACCTGTCAGCGGATCGGTGGACGCCAGCATACGGAAGCGCTCTTTCTCCCGAATGCGTGCCTGAAGCTCAATATTCTGGCGATGGTTGCTCACGGCCGCAGAGATATCAGCCCGCAGCAAACTGCGGCGACACTGTTCATACGCTAACGCCATCCGACCAAGCTCATCCTGGGCAAACTGTTCGGTAAAACGCAGATCCCGACCACCTTTAGCCAAACCGGTCATTGCTCGGGTCATGCGCTGTACGGGTTCGATCACACTGCGATTCAGCAACCAGGACAGCAGAATCGTCAGGCCGAGAATGACCGCGAGTACTGCGGTGGTGATATACAGACCGCTCTTCAGATCGTTCACTTTCTGCGTTGCGCGGCTATCAATCACCTGACCCAACTCATCAGCCAAATGTTTCAGCTCATCTATACGCGCTGAGGTCACGGCAAACCATAACTCCCCGTCCAGTTGCCGCAGCCGATCATCCTGTATCGAACGGTTGATCAAACTTTCAAAACCCTGTGCGCGAGTGGCGGCGGGCCCCTCAATCAATGACGCCCATTCTTGTTGCTGTTCCTGACTGGTGAACTGCCGGAATACCTTTAGAAAACTACGCTGTTCCCCAATCAGGCTGGCATACAGCTGATACAGGCCCGGCGAAAACTGACCCTGTACGATCGCCTGCATTCCAATGGCACGTTGCCGCCCCGCGGATTCCTTCATATGCAGTAGCGCGGTGTAAGCGGTCATGGAATTGACCAGTTCTGACCCCATCTCCAACTGCAACGTCCCTTCGGGAATTTTCTGTAACGAGTCAATCAGCGTGGTGTAATAACCCAGTGCTTGGGCAGCCTTTAATGACTGTAGGTCAATCTGACTGCGCAGCGCCGCTAATTCGTCCAGCTTGGTGACGGTCATCTGGATCTGTGTCGACAGTAGCGGATCAATTTCGGGTAACTGTTTAAGACGCTGAATAAACGTATCCACCGCCAGATCCGTCAGGGCGCGCTGATTGAGTAACTCCTGCTGGAACTGACGGTAACCGGTGCTGATCACTCCGGTACTCAGGCCACGTTCCGCCTGAAGGCTGTGGCTCAGATCATTAATCTCATGCACGACCTGAGTCACACCCACCAGCTGCTGCACATGGTAGACACGCTGAATACTGATCCATAACACCAGCACACTGAGCAGGCTGACTCCGATAATGGGGATCAGAGCAGTCAGGAAAATTCGGCGGCCGAGTGTCAATTTGTTACCCAGCCATGAGGTCAAACGGCGCAGGCAGGAAGGTTTGCGGTGGTTGCGGGTACTTAATCCCTGATCGTGAGCCAGCTGCGCAAAACACATATCCTCGCCCACGATATGATTCATCAGCCAGTCAAACAGGAACAGATTGATCTCGGCAGCCACTTCCGTGGTATCCGCATTCAGCAGCTCCCGCTTCAGTTCCGGGACTTTATCGATGAACTTTCGGTGCTGTCGGATATGCGCCTTGAGGTCTTCATAACCGCATTGCCGCATCAACGCTTCTTCACGGCTAAAATGTTCTACAACATAGACTTCAAGCCGTTCAAAGACATCTTCGATCACGGATGTCGCTTTATTGTGCTCGATCGCATCCGAGATTTCATTGATCAACGAGAGGAGCATTTTGTGGTCATTGTCGATCGCATCGACACCCACACTCATCCCCGCGTCCCATTCTAATTTGTGCATCTGACGATTCTTATTATCACACTGCGGCCTGCAACCTGAACGACAACATAGTCATTCGGATGGTTACGCATGCGTCCAGAATGACCGTTCAAAAGACTGAAAGTATATACTTATTTGTAGTGGTGTTAAAACGCAGATGATTATTGATCCTATCCGTCTTCACTGAGGTTAGAGCCGCTCAGTCAAACAGTAAGGTGACCTTAACCCGACCTTTACCCCTCGCACGCTAGGCTCCTGTTATCACATACAACAGGACCCTTTGAATCCCATGAAAATGAATACTCTGAATGCCAGCGCCCTAGCGACGAGTCTGTCTATCGTGACCCTCCCAGTGTTCGCTGAAAGTGATGAACTGGAAATCGGTCTCGGTTTAGGCGCAGGTTTTGACCAGTCGATCTATCAAGGTATCGACAGCCAGACAGACGTACTGCCAATGCTCGAATTGAGTTACGGAAACTTCTTCTTTGGAGGCTTGGAAGCGGGTTACCTGCTAGCAGAAGAGGAACACTACAGCCTGTCGATCTCCGTCGCAGGAGACGAACTGGACGGTGAACGCACCGACAGTAACGTGTTGAAGGATATGGGAGATGTGGACAGCGGTATTAACCTGAAGCTCTCAGGAGAACTCTTTACCGAGTATGGCCTGCTGGGAGCCAGCATCGCGCAAGACGTCAGCAACGAACACGAGGGCACCGAGTTAAGTTTGAACTGGGCGGTTCCACTGGAGTTTGACCAGACCTTACTGATGCCCAGTGTCTACGCCACCTGGATGAGCGATGATCTGGTCAACCACTACTACGGTGTGTCTGCGAAGCATGCAAAGGCCGGACGTCCGCAGTACAACGCTGATGCAGGTTGGCGTTACGGCGTCGATATCATGGCGGAATACCCTCTGAGCCAGCAATGGACTCTGATGGGCGGTGTTGGCGCAGAATGGTACGGCGATGAAATCACCAACAGTCCGATTGTCGATGAGGACAGCGCGATCTCCGGCTTTATGGGCGTAACCTACCACTTCTGATCGTTTAACCGGTTTATCTGCGACGGTGTGTCCAGTCTCACATTTCCCTCGAGCACCTTACCTCAAGAAAAGCACCGTCGCAGATGCTTCACCACTCACACCCTATGTATGCAGAAAGGATCATTTCGGTAACGTCAGTTCGGCGCGAACACCCTGCTCTAGAAAATGCAGTTCCAATGACCAGCCCAGACGGTCACAAATGCGCTTCACCAGCATCAGACCCAGGCCAAAACTCTGGTCTGAATCAATATTCGGTTCGCCATGTTCCCGGTTTTCAATCACCAGCCGATCTGCCGTCAACTCCAACAACACATCCCCTTCGTCCGTATACTGAAAGGCATTGCGCAGCAGGTTACTCAATACAATCCGTAACGGGATTTCTGGCAACGGTAACAGCGGCAAGTCTGCTGCGTACTGACGCAAAATATCGACCGATTTGTCCTGCAGAAGATAATCCAACTCTTCCGTCAGGTCGTCGAGCAGATCATCAATCTGCACATCTCGCAGGGTGGGCACGGTTTCGTTTTCCCGGCTCAGCCAGAGCAATGTTTCTGTCAACTGCAACATGGCGTGATTCGCACGGCGCACGCGGTCAACCGGCCGATTCAGCGCCTCTGGCACACCGATCTTATCGAGCAACTCCATATTCGCACGGATCACCGCAATGGGTGTCCGCAGCTCATGGCTCGCGTGACGTAAAAACTGATGCTCGCGCTCAAGCAACGAGGCAATCCGCTCGAAAGCGGCCTGCAGCTGTTCCGCTATTCGATTGAGTTCAACGTAACGAAAATCCGGGCGGGTTTGACTGATCGTTTCCAGTGTCAGAGTTTCGGCCCAGTCGGCGAGTTTCTGGGTGTGACGGCTGACGCGGCGGTTGTAGAACCAGACCACCAACAACATCACAAACAGGTATCCCCCGCTCAGATAAAAGACCTGGAAAAACTGGCTATCAAATTCCTCCTTCTCCTCGTCACTCATCAAATTGAAATCGTAGTCCGCCACCACAAAGAGATCCCGACCATCATACAGCTTGTGCCAATATACGATCAGGAAGCGGGAATCTTCCCACTCTTCTATACCATGGGGTGACCACTCCACATCCACCAAACCATTCAGTTGCAAGTCGTCAAAGGGAATAATCTGTTTGTAGATGTCAGGAGCATCATCCCAATTATCTAAATAGAAATGGGTATTATAACTGGTGGGTAACGCCGCATCCGGGTTGCTGACATACTCCGCGTCGAAGGCGCGCACCTCCATCATAAGACCAATCCGCGACGCGTTATCCAGACCACTCTCGAAGTATTCCATCAACGCCATAATAAAACCCAGCGCGGTCAACAACGCCAGACCAAGAAAGTAATTGCTCAACTCACGGCGCATGGTCCGCCCGCTGGATTTAAACAGCTTCAACACGCCTCAACCCTCAGCCTTGAGAACAAAACCTTGTCCCGGAAGGGTATGGATCAGCGCCTGATCAAACGGTTTATCCACCTGTTGACGAAGATGATAGAGATGTACCTTCAGCGCATTGCTATCCGGTACATCATCGGGCCATAGCGCCTGTTCCAGCTCGCGTTTACTGAGTACCGACGGACTAGAACGCATCAGGGTCTCTAACAGAGTCCAGCCACTGGGGGTCAGCTTCAGTGTCTTACCGGCGCGTTCCGCCTGACGTGCGCTCAGATCCAGTGTCAGATCAGCAACCTGCAGTTTACGCATCTGGCCGCTACGCCGCTTCGCCAACGCCTGAATACGTACAATCAACTCTTCCATAGCGAAAGGTTTAACCAGATAGTCGTCAGTGCCCGCACGAAAGCCCGCCACTTTATCATCCAGCGTATCGCGCGCCGTCAGCATCAGCACCGGCGTGTCGACCCCCTGCTCGCGTAATTTTTCACACAAGGTCAGGCCATCCATGCGCGGCAGCATCAGATCCAGCAATAGCACGTCGTAGTGACCGGTGTTGGCCAGCGTCAGGCCCGCCTGACCGTTGTAGGCGTGATCCACGTCGATCTGTTCCAACGCCAGATAATCAGCCACCGAGGCGGCCAGATCGCGGTCATCTTCGACCAGCAATACGTGCATGGCATTGAAACTCATAGGGCAGGGACACTCATTCAGCAGTTTCCATTGTCAGGGCTGAGGTTTTAGCCGCCGAGCGTTGACGCCACCAGCGGGCAACATCCAGATCTTCGCTGATCAGCAACAGGGCCGGGATCAGCACCAGCGTGATCAGCGTGGCGAACAGGATACCGTACCCCATCGCAATCGCTGCCGGAATCAGGAACTGCGCATTCTCAGCCGTCTCCCAGATCAACGGCACCAGACCCGCATAGGTGGTAACCGAGGTCAGGATAATGGCCCGCATACGGTTACAACCAGCATCCACCAGTGCCAACTTCACCGGACGACCGTCCGCTCTGCTCTCATTGTAGCGGCTGATCAGCAGCAAACTGTCATTCACCACCACACCGGATAACGCCAGTATGCCAAACATCGACAGGATACTCAGCGGCACCCCGTGCAGCCAATGGCCAAGTAAGGCCCCGATGATGCCAAACGGGATAGCGGTCATAATCAGTAGCGGTTGCACATAGGACTTCAGGGGAATCGCCAACAGGGCGTAAATCGCGATCAATGCAACGATGAACGCACCTTTCAGGGAGTTCGTGGTTTCCGCCTCCTCTTGGGCTTCCCCACCTAAATGGATCGCCAGATCACGATAATCCCGTTTCAGCTGACCAAACAGTTCAGCATCCAAAGACGCCAGAATCTCTCCCGGTGAAGCCACCGACTTGTCCAGATCCGCCGTAATCACCGCCACCCGGCTACGATCAATACGCTCAATCTCAGTCGCCACATAGCGGGAGCTGAGCTCAGCCACCGTACTTAAGGGCACCACGCGACCATCAGCCGTACGGACACGGGCATTGTTCAGGTCATCAATGCGCTGTCGCTGCTCGTCCGGGTAGCGTACTTTAACTTTGACTTCGTCGCGGCCACGCTGGATGCGCTGCACTTCGTAGCCCTGATAAGCCTGTTGGATCTGCTGCGCGAGCATCGCCGTTGTCAGACCCATCGCCTGACCTTCCGGCCGCAGTTGCAGGTCGATCTGTGCCTGCCCGGCCTTCATACTGTTCTGAATGCCAGATACACCGCTGTACTGCGCCAGAGCTTCACGCACCTGTTTCCCTGCGGCTTTTAACGTCTCTGCATCTTGTGCCCGCAGCTCGATACTGATATCCGCTTCACCTTCCCAGGAGGTGATAAATTTCAGCTTCCGTACCCCTTCCAACGGGCCTATCTGTTGCTGCCAGCGATCAGCCACTTCCTGTGTACCAAACGGACGTGCGTCCCTCGGCGACAAGCCCGCAATAATGGTCGCACCGGTTTTAGTGGTTAGCGTCATCAACTGCGGAATCGGGGGCTGCTGCAGTTGGTATTCTGCCTGCAACTCATCATTCACCCGCGCCGCAATCGCTTCAACTTCAATCGCCTGTGCCTGCACCAACCCGTAACCGGCCTGATCCTCCAGCGTCAGTTCCACCATAATGAAGTTGCTTGGAATATCCGGGAAGAACACCGCACGGATCTTGCCAGAAGGCACCATACCCACCACCAGAATAAACAACGCAATTGCCACGATAACAGTGGCATAACGCAACTTGAGCATCCGGTGGATAAACGGTCGGTAGAGCTTCCGGGTGAAGTAACTCAGGCCGCGGTGAACTTTACCCTGCAACCATCCCCATCCAGCCGAGATCGGATTACGGCTCTGACCACGCTCCATCTTCAAATGGGCCAGATGCGCCGGCAGAATCAACTTGGATTCGATCAACGAGAAGATCAGGCAAAACGCGGCGGCATAGGCGAAGAAGCTGAAAATTTTACCCATCTCACCTTCCACCAGCACCAGCGCCATAAACGCCACCACGGTGGTCAGCACACCAAACACGGTGGGCACGGTGACACGCTGCGCCCCCCGGATCGTCGAATGCAGGGTTGCACCCCGTTTCTCCCGCTCGCTGTAGACACTTTCCCCCACCACCACGGCGTCATCCACCACAATACCAAGAGCAATAATAAAGCCGAACGTGGTCAGCTCATTAAGACTCAGGTTGGAAAAGTTCGGCCCCATCAGCAACATGGCACCCGCGAAGATCACCGGCAAACCCGCGCCGACCCAGAAAGCCAGCCGCACATTCAGGAAAAGCGCCAGCAGGAACATGACCAGCACAATGCCCATCAGGCTGTTGTCCAGCAACAAGGTCAGACGGTTGGCAATGTAATGGCTCTGATCGTTCCAGACCTCCACCTGAATGTTATCGGGCAACCGGCTGCGAAAGCCCGCTACCTCCTTCTGCACCTGCTCCGAAATCTGCATGATGTCGGAAGTGTTGTACATCTTCACATCCAGCCAGATCGCCCGTTCACCGTTAAAACGCGACATCACCGCCGATTGTTCATAGCCATCCCTGACCCGTGCCACATCACCTAAGGTCAGGCGCTGCCCATCAGCGGTTTCTTTAATCAGAATCGCTTCGAATTCACGTAACCGGTAACGCTGCTGATCCGCCTTCACCACCAGACTGCCATCTTTACTGAACAGTTCACCACCGGCCTCTGTCAGCGACGATGCACCCACGCGCTGGGCAATCTCACTCAACGTCAGCCCCAGCGCCTGCAATTGCTGCTCATCCACCTGAATGGTGATTTCCGGCGTCTGGCGGCCATTGGTGTTAATACGTTCAATCGCCGGATTGGCCAGCAACTGGTCACGCAGGTTGCGTGCGGTTGCCTGCAATGCATCCTGATCGGCAGCACCGTAGAGATGAATACTGACTGCATCTTCCAGATAGATCTCACGGCTGATCACCGGTTTTTCAGCCTTTTCCGGCAAGGTGGCGATACCATCCACCCGGTTCTTCACATCCCGATACAACTTGTTCAGATCGTAGCCACTGCTCCTTTCGACAGTGATATAACTGCCGCTGCCATCGGAGGTGCTGGAGATCTTCTTGATACCCGGCACCCCTTGTAAGGCTTCTTCGATCTTGATCGTCACCCCCTCTTCCGAGGACTGAGCCGAACCACTGCTATAGACCACATCGACGCTCACGCTGTTGGGCGGCAGCGGCGGAAATGCCTCAACACGCAGATTCAGGGCGGTCATCACACCCGCCACCAAAATCAGCGCCATCAACAGGTTGGCGGCCACGGGATTACCCGCAAACCAGGCGACCCAGCCCTTCTGTTCCGGGGCCGCTTGATACTTGTCAGGAGAAGGTGTCGTACTCACCGGTCATCTCCCATCACATGAGGCTGCACCCGCATATCCGGCAGGTAACCGGACATCGGTTTACGTACCAGTTGGATGTGATCCGGCAACGCGCCCTGATGGACGAAAGCCTGTCCGGCATTGGAAAACAGCGGCGCTCTGCGTGCCCGTTGCAGTGTCTGATCACTGACATACCAGATATAACCATCAGCGGTCAGTGCTGACGCAGGTACCC
>JAGSHA010000430.1 GCA_023954795.1 Oceanospirillaceae bacterium
CTGATCCTCAGCTTCTATACCGTGATCTCCGGCTGGACCTTATCCTACACCGTCAGTTCAGTGACCGGCGCATTCGATACCATCACGCCGGATGCAGCCGGTGCCATGTTCGGCGGGATGCTGGCGGATCCTGCTCAACTACTGATGTGGAGCACCGTTGTTGTTGTGACCACAATGTATATCGTTTCCCGTGGCCTGCACGCAGGCCTGGAAAAAGCGATCAACTACATGATGCCGCTGCTGATAGCACTGGTACTGGTCATGGTGGGTTATGCCACCAGCACCGGTCACTTCGCCGAAGCGATCAACTTCCTGTTCACGCCTGACTTCAGCAAACTCAGCACCGAAGCGGTACTGGTTGCACTGGGCCATGCCTTCTTTACCCTGAGCCTGGCCTCTGGCGCGATCATGACATACGGCTCGTACGTCTCTAAAAGCACGTCTATCGCTAAAACCTCCATCATGATCGGCGTGTTCGATACCGCCGTTGCGTTGCTGGCAGGTCTGGCGATCTTCCCTATCGTATTTGCCTACGGCCTGGAACCAGGTGCCGGTCCGGGTCTGATCTTTGTGACGCTGCCTATAGCTTTCGGTCAGATGCCATACGGCACGCTGTTCGGTTCGCTGTTCTTCGTCATGCTGTCCATGGCGGCGCTGACCTCTGCAATCTCAATGATCGAACCGACCGTTTCCTGGTTGACTGAGAAACGCAAAATGTCCCGTGGCAAGGCCAGCGCTCTGGTGGGTTTGGTATTGTGGACACTGGGTTTAGGTACCGTGTTCTCCTTCAACATCTGGCAGGACAACACGCTGTTCGGCAAAACTTTCTTCGATGCCATCGACTTCCTGACCGCTAACCTGATGATGCCACTGGGTGGATTGCTGGTTGCACTGTTCGCAGCGTGGGTAATGAAATCGAACGTGGTGAAAGAGGAGCTGGGACTGGGTGGCGGTTTGCTGTTCACAGCTTGGCAGTTTGTGATGCGCTTTATCACCCCGGTCGCCATTGTGGTGGTCTTCCTGAACGCACTGGGCTTTATCAACATCTGACTAGCCACATGAGTTTTTTGCCTTAGATGTTCTACCCCACCCTCACCAACGTTCCCCTACAGGTGAGGGTGGGTTCTACCGCTCAAACTCACTCCTTCCCGATTAATCATCCAGTTTAGGAATCGGGCTATCCATCACGGCAGCAATACTGCGCACCATTTCGCGCTCAATCACTGTAATGATGCCATCCTGCTTCACTGCATTCACAAAGCCCATCAACATACGTGGTTTTAAGTGCGGATAGGCATAGGCCAGCTCTTTCACCGCCGCCCTGAAATCCTGCAGATCACAGGCATCCTGTGGCTGAATCTTCAGATTGTATAATCCTGCACTGCCGATTCCCCGATTAAAGGCCTTTTCGATATCCTGTGGATCATCGTGACCCTCATAGACCAGTACCGATAACACCAGACGATAGGCATCAGACAACTGCTGTATCTCGCGGTATTTGGGTCGATGAGTGCGGACTTTGCCGAATTCGGGATCAAGGTAATGCTGCAGCTCCTGATACAAACACCACTCAAACAGGTCGATCTCTTCGTCGGCTCTGATCAGTAGCAAAAGTCGCTGCTTAAACAGTGTGTACTGTTCTTGCGATAAACATTTCAGTGCCGGCATACTCAGCTCAAGCAGCGGCAGATACAACGCACGGGACAGTTGCTCTAGCTCGGGCGTCTGCTTGTCGATGAGCGCCAGTAAGCCCTGTGTCGGGCTTTGCTTCAGATAACCCCGCTGCTTCTGGTACACGGTTTCATCATCACTGAACAGCAACCCCAGCATCAGCGCGGTTGCGCCCAATGGATCATGCGCCTGTTCCTTAAGCGAATCCGGTATGTGACTGAGACCTTCCTGCACGCTGGCGATATTGCCCTGCATTAGCAGCTCAGCGGGATCGATAAACTCTCCGTTCAGCGCGGCGCCCAACGCCACCGCTTTTGCCAGTTGCTCCTTCTTGGCGTCCGCCGCGTCGTCTTTCTCTTCCTGATGCTTTAATCGAGTCAATATGTAGGAACCATCCCAGTCTGGCTGAATACGCATAATACGATCCATGACCGGTGGATGAGTATCAAACATTCCCCCCAACCGTCTCAGGGCCTGACCAAAGAAGATATGACTGACCTCTCCCCTTGATGGGCTAAATATCTCGGTACCTGCCGTATAACCACCAATGACTTTGAGTGCATCGGCGATACCCTGAGGATTACGGGTAAACTGCACAGCCGAGGCATCGGCCAGAAACTCCCGCTGCCGACTCACCGCCGAGCGGATCATATCGCCAAATAGCGTCCCCAAAAAACCAATCAACCAAAGCGCACCGCCTAACAGAAAGGCCTGCGCCCCACCTGAACGGGTCGTTCGAACACGCAAGAGTACTTCGCCCATCCCGCCGATAAATTCGATACCGTGCAGCACGGTGATCAAACGCATGTTCAGTCGCATATCACCATTGAGGATATGACTAAACTCATGGGCAATCACACCCTGTAACTGATCTCGATCCAGCAGTTGGATACAGCCTCGGGTCACACCGATCACCGCATCAGATGGAGAGTCTCCAGCCGCAAAAGCATTGATCCCCATCTCACCGCCCAACAGGTAAACCGGTGGCACCGGCATACCCGATGCCAGCGCCATCTCCTCAACAACATTGAGAATACGGCGCTCTTCCAGATCATCACTGTTGGGATAGATACGATGACCGCCCAAAGATTCGGCGATGCGTTTACCGCCTTCGGCAAGCTGAAGCCGTTTATAGATAATCGCGCCCAGCACCACACACCAGACAGCGAACCCGGTAACCGCAAAGCGAGACCAACTAAATTGATCCCAGAAAGCGTGAGTACCTTGCGAACTCAAATGGTTAGCCGAAGCAACCTCCGACCATCCAATCGCCAATGAGATGAAGAAGTTTGCCAGAAACACCAGCAGCGTTACGGCAAGAATAAACAACACCACCAACCAGCCAGTATTGCGACGTGCGCGATCCTGATGCGCAAAAAAATCCATGCTCTACAACTCTGAAGTAGGTTTAGAAAGACACTTTAGGGGCAGCCTGAATTGCAACACTGTCTTCAAA